>CAVDVT010000050.1:0-8320 GCA_963612415.1 bacterium
CCACGCAAGTGATTCGGGCCATTCCATCGCCCGCCCTATTGCCTGCGGCAACAGGGTCCCACCCCAGCGGACACTTGCTTGGGAAACTCCCCGCCGTCCTGCGGGAGAACTTAGAAGTTGAACCCTTGCCTTCCACTGAAAATGGCCAGTGCCGAGCGGCTGGTGCCGGTGGCGATGAGCTGTGCCGCAGCGTGGAGGGCAGCCCCGGCGGCAGGGGAAGCGGGGATAGCGTCGGTGGCAAGCACCCGCTGGGCGGCGCGGTTGGCGTCGGTGCTGGTCACGGCGGCCACATTGTCCACCACGTAGGCATTGTAATTGCCCGGCACGATGCCGTACCCGATATCCGGGATGCCATGCCCGCCGGTAAAGCCGCCGCCCAGGGCCTGATTCTCAAAGGGCTCCACGGCCACGATGCGGACGTCGTTCGTCCAGGCCTTGATGGTCTCGCCTACGCCGGTGATGGTGCCTGCGCTGCCTACCCCGATGGTGATGGCGTCCACAAGGCTGTGCCCCTCGCGGGCAATGGCCTTGGCAATGGCGGGGCCGGTGACCCGGCGGTGATACTCGGGGTTATCGTCGTTGGCAAGCCAGTTCATGTAGTACCAGCCCTTTTTCGCAGCGGTGGCTTCTGCCAGCGCCCGCGCTCCGGCAAGGCCCCGCTGGGCGGGGGAGTGCAGGATCTGTGCGCCCAGCCGCAGCAGGTACTCCTGCCGCAGGGCCGGGGCATCCTCCGGCATGGCCAGCACTACGGGGTGGCCCGCTGTCCGTCCGGCCAGCGCCAGTGCCATGGCAAAGGAGCCGGAAGCCGCTTCGATGATGGGCTGACCCGGGAGAAGCTTCTGCTTCTCCGCCGCAAGGGCCAGCATCCCCTCGGCCAGCGAGTCGCGGCTGGTGCCGGTGGGGCCGTTGAAATCCAGATAGGCGTACAGCCGCCCCTTGAGGCCGCAGGCGGCAAGATATCCCCGCAGCTCCACAATGGGGCAGGGGGCCAACGTTTGATAAATGTTCGGATAGATCGCCACAAAGTTCCTCCTCCCTTCGGGGGTGATACTTATAAGGTATCGCATCCGGCGGCCATCGTCAAGCCGAAGTTGGACAAAACGGAGAAAAATCTGCCGAAAAATCAGCAGAGTGATGGAAAAAAGCCTTGACAGGGCGGGGGATATCTGCTATACTCCGTATGTAAAGCAAAAAAACTTTACAACACATGGGAGGTCAGGGCAGAACGCATCATGGCAAAAGACTTTGAAATGGGCTATCTGCTCGATTTTTACGGCGAAGTCCTCACGCCCAAGCAGCGCGAGATGATGAACCAGTATTACAACGATGACCTCTCCCTCAGTGAGATCGGTGAGAATTTCGGCATCACCCGGCAGGGCGCGCGGGACGCCATCAAGCACGGCGAAACGGCCCTGAAGGAACTGGAAGCCAAAGTAGGGTTTGCAGCCCGGTACCGCCGGGTGCAGGAAAAGCTGGAAGAACTGGAGCAGCTGGTCATTGACGCCCGGTTCGAGTGTACCGGCCCTTACGCCAAGCTCACCACCACCGAGTATGCAGCTACGCTGAACAAGATGCTGGGGCTGATCCGCTCCATCGACGAAGTCAACGAGAGCTGAAGACTGATAATTTGGGAGGAACACCGAACATGGCATTTGAATCTTTGACCGACCGCCTTGCCGGTGTGTTCAAAAAGCTGCGCGGCCACGGCAAACTGACCGAGGCCGATATCAAAGCCGCCATGCGCGAAGTGCGGATGGCCCTGCTGGAAGCCGATGTCAACTACAAGGTTGCCAAGGAATTCTGTGCCAAGGTCTCCGAGCGTGCCATGGGGCAGGAGGTCATGGAAAGCCTGACTCCCGCCCAGCAGGTGGTGAAGATCGTCAACGAGGAGCTGGTTGCCCTGATGGGCGGCGAGGAAGCTCCCCGCCTGATCGTCAAGAACAAGGGTCAGACCATTATCATGCTCTGCGGCCTGCAGGGCAACGGTAAAACCACCCACGCAGCCAAGCTTGCAAAATACTTCATCAAACAGGGCCGCCGCCCCATGCTGGTGGCCTGCGACATCTACCGCCCGGCTGCGATCGATCAGCTGCAGGTGGTGGGCAAGCAGGCAGGCGCCCCCGTGTTCACCCTGCCGGGTGCCAAGCCCCCGGAGATCGCCCGCAAGGCGCTGGCCCACGCCAAGGACTACGGCAATGACATCGTGATCCTGGATACTGCTGGCCGCCTGCAGATCGACGAAGTGCTGATGCAGGAGCTGGTCCAGATCAAGGAAGCCGTTCCTGTGGATGAGACCCTGCTGGTAGTGGACGCTATGGCCGGTCAGGATGCCGTGAACGTTGCCAAGACCTTCAATGAGACGGTGGGCATCGACGGCATCATCCTGACCAAGACCGACGGCGATACCCGCGGCGGCGCAGCCCTCTCGGTGCTGAGCGTCACCGGCAAGCCCATCAAGTTCCAGGGCACCGGCGAAAAGCTGGACGATCTGGAAGTGTTCCATCCTTCCCGCATGGCAAGCCGCATCCTTGGCATGGGCGATGTGCTGAGCCTGATCGAACGGGCACAGGACGCAGCCGATGAAAAGGCTGCGGAAGAAACCGCCAAGCGGATGATGGAAAACAAGTTCGATATGAACGACATGCTGGTCCAGTTTGCACAGATCCGCAAGATGGGCGGTGCAGGCGCCATGCTGAGCATGATGCCCGGTATGTCCGGCATCGATGCCAGCCAGATCGATGAAAAAGCCTTTGACCGCATCGAGGCCATGATCTATTCCATGACCAAAGAGGAGCGGGAAAAGCCCTCCATCATCAACCCCAAGCGCAAGCGCCGCATTGCTGCGGGCAGCGGCACCCGGGTGGAAGACGTCAACAAGCTGCTCAAGCAGTTTGAGATGATGCAGAAGATGATGAAGCAGTTCAAGAAAAGCCCCAAGGGCTTTGCCCGGCGGCTGGGCGGCATGATGGGCAACCCCAATGCCTTCCGCGGGCTCAAATAAACCTTGAACCTGCCTTCCCTATTCGGGAAGGTGACGGAGAGGTTTTGTTTCAAACACAGGTATACACCCCGCTCTGGGGTTGTACAGATAGATTTTATCAAACCCCACACCGGGGCACAAACATTTTGGAGGATATTTACCATGGCAGTTAAGATTCGTCTGCGCCGCGTTGGCGCCAAGAAGGCTCCCTTCTATCGTGTTGTTGTTGCTGACAGCCGTTACCCCCGTGACGGCCGCTTCATCGAGGAGATCGGCACCTACGATCCCAACAAGGAGCCCTCTGAGGTGAAGATCGACGCTGAGAAGGCAAAGCAGTGGATCGCCAACGGCGCACAGCCCACCGATACCGTCCGCGTCCTGCTGAAGAAGTCCAACATTCTGTAAGTAGGAGGGCTGACTCATGCAGGAGCTGTTGCTGGCAGTTGCCCGCGGTCTCGTGGAGGATAAGGAAGCCGTCAAGGTCACGGTGGACGCCCCCCGCGAGGACGGCACCATCGTCTACCACCTGAGCGTGGCAGAGGGAGATATGGGCCGTGTCATCGGCAAGCAGGGCCGGATCGCAAAAGCCATTCGTGTGGTGATGCGCGCGGCTGCTGTGCGGGTCGATGAAAAGGTCCTTGTTGAGATCGACTGAGGCACCCTACGGGCCCTTTGCTGCAAGGCAAAGGGCCTTTTTGTATACAGAGAGGTTTGGACAGGAGAAATACTATGCAGCAATATTTGGAAGCGGGCAAGGTGGTCACGACCCATGGTGTGCGCGGTGAGATGAAGCTGGAGCTGTGGTGCGACGGCGTGGCCTTTTTGAAAAAGGTGGGCCGCCTGTACACCACCCCGCAGGGCGGCCGGTGCTACAAGATCGTATCCATCCGTCCGCAGGGGCAGATGGCCCTGCTCCAGCTGGAAGGCGTGGCCGATATGGATGCCGCCCGTGCCCTGCGGGGACAGGTGTTCTATTTTGACCGGAACGATGCCACCCTGCCCGAGGGCAAGTGGTATGTGGCCGACCTCATTGGCTGTGAGGTGCGTGACGCCGACACCGGCAAGGTGTACGGCGTGGTCACCAGCGTGGACCACCCCGGCGCGCAGGACATCTACACCGTCAAGGCCCCCAGCGGAAAAGAATATATGTTCCCGGGCGTGGACGCCTTTTTGAAAGAACGCAACCCGCCGGAGGGCTATATCCTGGTCACCCCTATCCCGGGCCTGCTGGACGATGACTTTGACAGCGAGCGGGAGGAGGAGTGAGCCATGGGGATGCGTGTGGACATCGTGACCCTGTTCCCGGAGATGTGCCAGCAGGTGCTGGATTCCAGCATCATCGGCCGTGCTGCCAAAAAGGGCTATATTGAGACCCACTGCCACCAGATCCGGGATTACACCCTGAACAAGCAGAAGCAGACCGATGACTACCCCTACGGCGGCGGCTGCGGCATGGTGCTGTATGCCCAGCCCATTGCCGACTGCCTGCGGGCGGTGCAGAAAGAGGTGGCGGAACAGGGACGCCCTGCGCCGCATATCGTGTTCTTGACGGCAGGCGGGCAGCGCTATACCGAGGAACACGCCCGGCGGCTGGCCGGATACGACAACCTGACGCTGGTCTGCGGCCATTACGAGGGCATTGATGAGCGCGTGATCGATGCCTTTGCGGACGAAGAAATTTCCATTGGCGATTATATCCTCACCGGCGGTGAGCTGGCCAGCCTGGTGGTGGCCGACAGCGTGCTGCGCCTGAAGCCCGGTGTGCTGGCCGAACAAAAGGGATACGAAGAAGAAAGCTACTGGGATGGGCTGCTGGAGTATCCCCAGTACACCCGTCCTGAGGTCTGGGAGGGCCGCGCCGTGCCGCCCGTTCTGCTGGAGGGCAACCACCAGAAGATCGACGCCTGGCGGGGGGAACAGAGCCGCACCCGTACCCGGCTGCGCCGCCCGGAGCTGTATGAGCAGTGGTGTGATACCCACCCCCTGACCGAGATTCCAAAGTGGAAACGGGGGGAAAATGCCCGGCTGGTGAAGACGGCCGAGCAG
The DNA here is from genome assembly GCA_963612415.1 of bacterium. Classification (GTDB taxonomy): domain Bacteria; phylum Bacillota; class Clostridia; order Oscillospirales; family Ruminococcaceae; genus Faecalibacterium. The sequence goes on from CAVDVT010000050.1 coordinate 5,027, forward strand.
ATGGAGACCGCTGCGCAGCTGTTTGCGGAGGGCCGCCGTGCGGTCTGTGCTGAGGGCTGGAAGCCCGAGGCGCTGGATGCCCTGACGCCGGAAAGCTTCCTGGAACAGCTGCAGCAGGAAAAGAAGGATGGCTGGGTCAGCTACCTGCACTATACCAAGGATGTGCCGGATGGCATGGTCAGCGTGAACCACAAGACCGGCGAGATCGAACACCTGTTCGTAACGGCCAGTGCCCGCGGGAAGGGGATCGGCATCAAGATGCTGGATCTTGCCCGGAAAAAGCTTGCAGAACACGAACATCCCACCCTCACCGTGCTGGATTCCAACACCCGGGCACTGGCTCTTTACCGGCGGATGGGCTGGCGCGTGGACGGTGTGGAGATCGTGTTCGACCCGGCAGAATTTGAGGATGTGGTGGTGGAAAGCCGCCTGCTGCGGATGCGCTATCAGGGCTGAGACCGCTGTCGGACGGACGCGGAACCGGTCGGACGTCGAAAAAATGTTGAAAACTTTTGTATTACCCAGCCAACACTGGGGGAATAATTTTGGTATCTTTGTATAAAAGGTGAAAAATGCCCCCGTCATCATTGGGAAAACCGCCAAAAATGTGTTCTGGGTCTGTACATTGGTTTCGCCTTGCGCTAAAATAGGTACAACGCAACAGGCAAGAAACAAAACTGCATTCCCAAGAACGATAATAGATAGGAGCGTTTTACTATGTACGTCAAAGAAGTTACCGTTGAAAATCAGGTTGGTCTGCATGCTCGTCCCGCTACTTTCTTTATCCAGAAGGCAAACGAGTTCAAGTCTTCCATCTGGGTCGAGAAGGAGGAGCGCCGCGTGAACGCTAAGAGCCTGCTGGGCGTTCTGTCTCTGGGCATCGTGGGCGGCACCACCATCCGCATCATCGCTGACGGCGCAGACGAGCAGGCTGCTGTTGACGGCCTGATCAAGCTGGTCGAGTCTGGCTTTGCAGAGTAATTCGGTTCTTGGCTTTTGAAGCGGCGGGGTGACCTGCCGCTTTTTTGGTATTGACCCAAAAGGGAGGTGGAGCATATCGTGGAAGAAACTGCACCGCGCACCTTGCTGAAGGTGCTGCGGGAAGAAAAGGCCGGTCATGTAAAGGGCGGTATCTACCATAAGATACAGGTAGACCTGACCTATAACTCCAACCACATAGAGGGCAGCCGCCTGACCCATGACCAGACCCGCTATATCTATGAAACCAATACCATTGGAATGGATCAGGGTGTTCTGAATGTAGATGATATTGTGGAAACGGCCAATCATTTCCAGTGCATCGACCTTGTCATTGAACACGCGGAGAAGCCGCTGGAGGCAGACTGGATCAAGCTGCTGCACCGCACCCTGAAAAGTGGTACCAGTGATGCCCGGAAAGACTGGTTTGCAGTGGGCGATTATAAAAAGCTGCCCAACGAAGTGGGGGGACGCAGCACCACTCCGCCGGAACGGGTGGAACAGGAGCTGGGGATGCTGCTGGAACAGTATGACACTCCGGGAAAAAAGACCCTTCGGGATCTGATCGAGTTCCACTACCGGTTTGAGTGCATCCACCCCTTTCAGGATGGCAATGGACGTGTTGGGCGGCTGATCCTGTTCAAGGAATGCCTGCGCAATAACATTGTTCCGTTTATCATTGACGAAGAATTGAAACTGTTCTATTATCGCGGTCTGCATGAGTGGAAAACAGAACCCGGTTATCTGCTGGACACCTGTCTGACCGCGCAGGACAAGTTCAAGCAATATCTGGATTACTTCAAAATTTTGTATCAGGATTAAGGAGGCAGCTATTATGAAAGAGTCTACCAAAGTGTTTCTGAAAAAGGTCAACGACATCTGCGAGGAAGGCACCATCTGGAAAGTGCTTTATGTGTGCTATGTGCTGCTGTTTGCCGCCAATATGCTGCTGTCGGCCTTCTCCAAGTCGGAAAAGGACAAAAAGCGCGGCCGCTGGAATGCCATTTCCATTGGTGCCGGGCTGGGCTTTTCCAGCTATCTGATGGAACGGACTGCAAAGAACAAGCAGGCGGCTGAGAACGAATGACCAAGGCAGAGCTTTACCACAAGGCCTGTATGCTGCCGCTGCTGCCCGGAGTGTATATCATCCGGGACAAAAGCGATACCATCATCTATATCGGCAAGGCCAAGCGCCTGCGCATCCGGGTAAGCCAGTATTTCCGGGAGGGCGTGCCCCACGACAACAAGGTCAGCCAGATGATCGCCCATGCGTTTACGTTTGATGTGATCGTATGCCAGAGCGAGTTTGAGGCGCTGGTGCTGGAAGCCAGCCAGATCAAGGCTCATACCCCCAAATACAACATCCTGCTCAAGGATGACAAGGGATACAGCTATATCAAGGTGACAAAGGAGCCCTGGCCGCGCCTTTCGTTCGTGCTGCAAAAAGAGGAGGACGGGGCGGAGTATCTCGGCCCCTACACCTCCTCCTTTGCGGCCCGGCAGATGGCGGAAACGGCTATGGATGCCTTTTTGCTGCCCCGGTGCGGCAAGCGCTTTCCGCAGGATATCGGGAAGGGGCGCCCCTGTCTGAATGCCCACATTGGCAAGTGTATGGCGGTGTGCAGCGGCAAAGTCAGCTGCGAAAATTACAATGAGGCGGTCAAGGGTGCAGTCCACCTGATCCGGTACGGCAAAAAGGATATTCTGAAGACCCTGCATGCCCGGATGATGGAAGCTTCCGACCGGCTGGAATTTGAAACTGCTGCCCTGATCCGCGACCAGATCAATGCCATTACCAAGGTGACAGCGGGGCAGAAGGTGGTCGTGGACCCCGATGTGGAGATGGATGTGGTGGCGCTGGCAGGTACGCCCAGCAGCGTCTGTGCGGCGGTACTGCGCTTCCGGGAGGGGCGGCTGACCGACAAGCGGGAGTTTTTGTTCCATGATACCGCTGATGTTGCGGCAATGCGGGAGGAGTTCCTGCCCCGGTACTATCTGGACGATGAGCAGATCCCCAAGGTCATTGCCGTGGACGAGCTGCCGCCGGACAGCGATGCACTGCAGCGGGCCCTGAACGAGAAGCGGGGCAGCGAGGTGCAGCTGTATGTGCCCCAGCGGGGCGACAAGGCCCATCTGGTGGAGATGGCCCACACCAACGCGGTGGAGCGTCTGGCCCGGGAAAGCGGCCGCTACGCCCGGGAGGAGAAGCTTCTGGATGAGATGGCGCAGGTGCTGGGGCTGGCAAAACCGCCCCGCACCATTGAAAGCTACGATATCTCCAACTGGGGCGACGGCACCAGCGTCTGCGGCATGGTC
>CAVDVT010000051.1:0-8246 GCA_963612415.1 bacterium
AGCCTTTTGGTGCGGCGATGCACGGCAGTGTGAAGGGAAAAAGGATAAATGATAAAGTTGTTTTCAAATCTGTTGGACAAAAAGGTCGAGGCCTATCAGCGGGAGCTGATCGAGACGCATTACAAGGAGGTCGACAACATGTACCGCCAGATGCGGGGGTGGCGGCACGATTACCGGGGCCACATCCAGACCATGAAGGTGCTGGCGGCGCAGGGCGACTTGGAGGGCATCAAGGCTTATCTGGATGCGCTGGATACGGACCTGAATACCGTAGACCTTGCCGTAAAGACCGGCAACGCCATGGCGGATGCCATCATCAACAGCAAGATCTCCCTTGCCAAGAGCCGGAACATCCCGGTGCAGATCGACGCCCACATCCCGGTCAAGCTGAAAATGAGTGAGCTGGATCTCTGCTGTATCCTGGGCAACCTGTTCGACAACGCCATGGACGCCAGCGCAGCCCTGCCCGAGGAGGAACGGCTCATCCGGGTGTACATGGATATGAAGGGGACGCAGCTCTATATCTCCTTTACCAACTTCACCGCCACCAAAAAGCAGAAGAAGCTGGCAGGCCGCTTTGCCACCACCAAGGGCGAGGGCCACGGCTTTGGGCTGGTGCGCATCGATGCCATTGTGGAAAAGCTGGACGGCTACCTCAGCCGCAACAGCGAGGATGGGGCGTTCACCACAGAGATACTGATCCCGCAGGTGTAAACCTCTCAGGCGCTTCGCGCCAGCTCCCCTAATAGGGGAGCCAAGTTCACGCTGCTGCTGGCTTGCCTCTCCTATTAGGAGAGGTGGCATCCCGAAGGGATGACGGAGAGGTTCTAACATTTCATCCCCGATTTTAAGCGTTTCGTCCCCGGAATGTGTTGGGGGCGATTTTTTATGTTAGGATATTGCCCAGACGAGTGAAAGGGGAACCCACGCAAATGGAAATGACGGGAAAGAACAAAACACAAAAACCAAAGTACAACGTCTGGCAGAACACGGCCTATATGCTGCAGACGGCATGGTCCACCCGCAGAGTCGTGCCGGTGCTGGTGGTGCTGCTGGCCCTCTGCACGGCGGGCAGGACCACGGCCGAAATGCTCATCAGCCCGGCGGTGCTGGGCCAGCTGGAAAGCGGTGCGCCGCTGGCCAGCCTGCTGGGCACCATCGGCGGGTTTACGGCGCTGCTGTTTGCCCTGAGCGCGCTGTGCTATTACCTCGACCACCTTACCATGTTCGGCCGCTGCGGGGTGCGGCTGGAGCTGCTGAAGCGGCTCAACACCAAGCGCACCCGCACGGCCTATGCCAACCTGCTGGATGAGTCCTTCCGCCTGATGTACCAGAAGGGCAACGAAGCCTGCATGAACAACCGGGCCTCCGGTGAGGCGTTCTGGAAAAGCTGGACGGATATCCTGACCAACCTCATGGGCTTTGGGGTGTATCTGGCCCTGCTCTCGGGGCTGAACCCCTGGCTCTGTGCCCTGACTGCCCTGACGGCGGTGGTGAGCTACTGCTCCACCAAAAACATCAACGAGTGGGGCTACCGCCACCGCGAAGAAGATGCAAAGCTCACCCGGAGCCTGCGCTACCTGCGCCGCACCGCCGAGAGCCGCGAGTTTGGCAAGGAGATCCGGATCTTTGGGCTGCGGCAGTGGCTCACCGACCTTTACGACGCTTCGCTGCGGCTCAACTATGCCTTTCTGGAAAAGCGGGAGCGGGCCTACCTGACGGCCAACCTCATCGATCTGGCCCTGCTGCTCCTGCGCAACGGTGCGGCCTATGCCTACCTGCTCTGGCTCACGGTCACAAAGGGGCTGCCGGTGTCGGCCTTCCTGCTCTATTTCGGGGCGGCGTCCGGTTTTGCCCAGTGGGTCACGGGCCTGATGGAGCAGTTTGCCCTGCTGCGCAAGCAGAGTCTGGACATTTCCACCATCCGGGAGTTCCTTGAGCTGCCGGAGCCCTTCCGGTTTGAGGATGGCACCCCGCTGGAAAAGCGGCTGGATGTGCCCTATGAGCTGCAGCTGGAAAATGTGAGCTATCGTTACCCCGGCGCAGAGAAGAATACCATCGACCAGATGAGCCTGACCCTGCACCCCGGCGAAAATCTTGCCATCGTGGGCCTGAACGGCGCGGGCAAGACCACGCTGGTCAAGCTGCTCTGCGGCTTTCTGGACCCCACGGAGGGCCGTGTGCTGCTGAACGGGCAGGACATCCGGCAGTATGACCGGCGGGATTACTACAAGCTGTTTGAGGCGGTGTTTCAGGAGTTCAGCGTGCTTTCCTGCACGGTGGCTGAAAATGTGGCCCAGGCCATGGACGGCATCGACGAAGCAAGGGTGCAGCAGTGTCTGGAACAGGCTGGCCTTTCGGAAAAAGTCGCTTCCCTCCCGGCGGGCATCCACACCCATGTGGGGCGGGATGTCTATCTGGACGGTGTGGAGCTTTCCGGCGGGCAGACCCAGCGCCTGATGCTGGCCCGTGCCCTGTATAAGGATGCACCCATTCTGGTGCTGGACGAACCCACTGCCGCGCTGGACCCCATTGCAGAAGACGACATCTACCAGAAGTACAACGAGATGACCCGGGGACGCACCTCTCTGTTCATCAGCCATCGGCTGGCCTCCACCCGCTTCTGTGACCGCATCCTGTTCCTGGAAAACGGCAAGGTGGCCGAGGAGGGCACCCACGAGGAACTGATGGCTCAGAACGGCGGCTATGCGCAGCTGTTTGCGGTGCAGAGCAAATACTATCAGGAGGGCAAGGCTGTATGAATGAAGAAAAAATGTCACTGAAGGAAAGTGTCCGGCTGACCCTGCGGGCCTGGAACTTTTACTGCAAAAAAATGCCCCGCTTTGTGGCATCCACCGTGCTGTGGGCGCTGGCCGATGCCGTCAGCCCCTACGTCATCGTCTGGTTCTCGGCACAGCTGGTGGCGGAACTGGCCGGAGCCCGCGTCCCGCAGGCCCTTGCCCGGGATGTATTCTGGGTGCTGGGCGCAACGGCTCTGCTCACAGGGGTGTGCTCGGCGCTGTTCCACTGGAAGATCGTGGAGCGGGAGCAGGTGAACTGGCAGCTGGGCTGTGAATGCTACATGAACAAGCAGATGTCTCTGGACTACGCCGATGAGGACAGCCAGCAGGTCTACGACCTCTACAACTTCATCCAGCAGAGCGAGGGCTTCTGCGGCGGCGGAAACCCCAACGCTGTGGAACTGCTGGACGAGGTGGCCGCAGCGGTGTTCCGCATTCTGGGCGGTGCGGTGCTGTCGGTGGGGCTGTTCACGGCCAAAGTGCCCGCAGGCCCCCTGACTGTCCTCAACAGCCCTTTGTGTGTGGTGGCGGTGCTGGTGCTGATTTTGGCGGTGGCGTGGCTTTCGCCGGTGTGCGCATCCAGCGCGGGCATCAGCAACCCGGACATTGAAGAAGAAGGCCGCTGGGGCAACCGGCTCTGGATGTTCCTTGCCAACCTCTGCACCGACGACAAAAAGGCTCTGGACATGCGGATGTACGATCAGTTCGAGTTTCTGAAAGACCATGCCGCCGTATCCATGCCCGCCTTTGAAAAGGCCCGCAAGGGAAAATTCGGCATCCTGAACGCGGTGGGCAATGCGGTCTCGGCCCTGCTGATGGGCCTTGCCTATCTCTTTGTCTGCCTGAAAGCCTGCGGCGGTGCCTTTGGACTGGGAGCGGTGACCCAGTATGTGGGCGCGGCCACCAACTTCTTTGTGGGCATTGGCGGGCTGTTCACCGCAGTGGGCGACTGCAAATTCAATGGCCCCTACCTCAAAACGCTGGATTCCTACCTCGACCTGCCCAACAAGATGTATCAGGGCAGCCTGACCACGGAAAAGCGGAGCGACCGCCAGTATACCGTGGAGTTCCGGGATGTGTCCTTCCGTTACCCGGGCAGTGAGCAGTATGCCCTGCGCCACCTGAACATGAAGTTCAAGGTGGGGGAGCGGCTGGCTGTGGTGGGCATGAACGGCAGCGGCAAGACTACCTTCATCAAGCTGCTCTGCCGCCTGTACGACCCCACCGAGGGGGTCATCCTGCTCAACGGCATCGACATCCGCAAGTACCGCTACGATGAGTATATGGATATCTTCTCGGTGGTGTTTCAGGATTTCAAGCTGTTCAGCCTGCCGCTGGGGCAGAATGTGGCCACGGCCCGGGATTACGACGCGGCCCGCGTCACCGAGTGCCTGAACAACGCCGGTTTTGCTGACCGGCTGGCAAAGATGCCCCATGGACTGGAGACCTGCCTTTATAAGGATCTGGACGAAGACGGCGTAATGGTCTCGGGCGGCGAGGCCCAGAAGATCGCCATTGCCCGGGCGCTGTACAAGGACGCCCCCTTTATCATTCTGGATGAACCCACCGCCGCCCTTGACCCGGTGGCCGAGGCAGAGATCTACGCAAAATTCAACGAGATCGCCGGGGACAAGACGGCCATCTACATCAGCCACCGGCTGTCTTCCTGCAAGTTCTGTGATGAGATCGCCGTGTTTGACCACGGCGAGGTGGTGCAGCAGGGGAGCCATGAGACCCTGGTCGGCGACCCTGCCGGAAAATATTACGAGCTGTGGAACGCACAGGCGCAATACTATACTGAAGAAACTGCATAAGCCGGCGGAGCGGTTCTTTCTGCACAAAAATCCGGGCGGAAAACTGGATGCTCCGACGAAATCCAACGCGAAACGGCAACACTTTGGGCGAAAATCTTGACCCGCTTTTGTCTCCCGTGTAAAATAAAACGGTAGTGAGAAAAATCATGGACGCGAAAAATTTCCATGTGTGCGGCATTCCTTTGACTTCATGGAATGAAACAAGGAGGGAAGTTCGACCCAATGAAATGGAATTTTCAACGTGCGGGGCGGCTTCTGGCCCTGCTGGCCCTGAGCGGTGCGCTGCTGGCTGCCCCGCTGACGGCACAGGCTGCGCCCGGCGGCATCTTGGGACAGAGCAGCAGCGGCACAAAGCTGGAACTGGAACTGACCGAGATGGAGCTGGAGATCACGGATGAGGACCCCCGCCCCAAGGGGTATCTGTACACCAGCGGCCAGAGCGATTATTACTTCATCGTCTGGATGAGCAGCAATTCCAATGTGGCCACGGTGGATGGCGACGGCAAGGTGACCGGCCGCAGCGCGGGCACGGCCATCATCACGGCCATTTCGGACCACGGTGCCCGTGCGGCCTGCAAAGTGACCGTGACCCGGAAAAATGAGGAGAGCGCCAGCAAAAAGCCGGCGCTGGATACGGCAAACCTCAGCCTTGTACTGCAGTACAACGACCTGAATCCCACCCATCAGCTCAGCCTGACCAACAGTGAGCGCTCCTATCTTTACGTTTACCAGTGGATGAGCAGCAACCCCGAAGTGGCCACTGTGAATGAAAAGGGCCTTGTGACGGCGCAGGCTGTGGGCAGCACCACCATCACGGCACTGGTCTCCAACGGTCAGGCCCTGCGGTGCAGTGTCGCTGTGACATCGGACATCGGCAAAGTGACCCTGAACAAGAATGATCTGCTGCTGCGCACCGTGGGCGCTCAGGAGCGTCTGACCGCCGCCGTTGCGGTGGAAAGTGGAAGCAGTGTGCCCATTACATGGGTCAGCAGCAACCCGGGCGTTGCCACGGTGGATGTGAACGGCGTGGTCACGGCGGTGGCCGATGGCGAGGCAAAGATCACCGCCCTTTCGCCCACAGGCCGCTTTGGTGTGTGCAGCGTTGTGGTGGGATTGGCCGCAGATAAGTATGAATCTGAGGCCGACCTTGCCGATGAACTCAAGCTGCCCGACCCCTATGTGGCCGTAAAACTGAATAAGATCTCCTGAACGGTTCCGGAAAAAGAGAAGGCAGGGCTGTCACCAAAGGGGTGATGGCCCTGCCTTTGCTTCACAAACGTGGACTTATTCTCTCTCTGTTTTTTCCGGAAGGGCTGCGGTGTCGTGCTTCATCCGGATCGCAACGTAAGCTGCAACCAGAAACTCTGTAATGGGCATGGCGAGCCAGAGCGAGTTTGCGCTGAAGAACATCGGCAGAAGCAAGATCAGAATGCCGCTGATGACAAGGCCTCTTGCGACGGAAACGACGAAGGATGCTTTGGGCTGTAAGATCGCCTGAAAATAGTAGGTTGAAAAAATGTTGAAGGGCAGAAGCAGGAACGAGACCGCATACGTCCGGATGATGGCAGGCGCAATTTCCAGAATGGCCGGGGTCGGGCTCATGAAGATACGGATATAAAGATTCGGGCAGGCCAGACTAAGCACCGTCCAGAAGACGCCGAAAAAGGCCGTAGTCCCCAGTGCCAGATGCAGCGTTTCCCGGATGCGTCCGCTCTTTCCGGAACCATAATTTGTGGAGATAATGGGCTGCGCTGCCTGCCCGACACTGTATGCACAGCACTGCACAAAGGTGCTGACGTTGATGATGGGGCCGTAGACTGCCAGTGCATCCGCACCCAGATATTTCATGATCTGGCGGTTGAACAGGATGGTCAGGATGCCCATTGCCACATCAATGAAGAAGGACGAAAAACCGATCACTGTGATTTTGGACAGTTTGCGCAGCAGGGCTGTCGGCTTTACCAGACGCAGGGTATTGGTTCGCCTGAAGAAATGGGTCAGCATGACGCAGAACGATACCACCGAGCCGATGGACGTGGCCAGACCTGCGCCATAAAGCCCCAGATTGCAGGGAAATACGAAGAACCAGTCGCCAAAAACATTGAAGATGCCGCCGGAGAGAACACCCACGGTGGCAAGGGCCGGGTCATTGTCGTTGCGGAGAAATGCCGCCAGCATCTGGTTGAACAGAAACAGCGGGAACACGAACTTGACCGGTTTCAGATACTGCTGGGCCAGCGGCAGCAGCTCCTGACTGGCACCGAAGAAGGTAAGCAGCGGTACCTCCAGCAGCACCAGTGCCGCCCACGCCAGACCGGCCAGAAGGACCGAGCCGATGACTGCTGCGGTAAAGTATTGATTTTCGCTGCCATTGTGCTTGGCACTGCCGCCGCGCTCAATGCTGAAGATCACGCTGCCGCCAATGCCCATCAGCAGGCCCAGGCTGTAAATGACATTCCAGACCGGTGCTACCACGGCAAGAGCCGCTGTTCCATCCGGGCCCTGGTACTGCCCCACCATGGCCATATCCACGATAGAGTAAATCGATGTGATCATCGCGCTGCCAAAGGCCGCGGCGAGGTACTTGAAGTAGATCTGTTTGATGTTTCCGTTCAGAAAGTCCACTGAAAAATCCTCCTTTGTACGAAAAAAGCCGGACAAGGTACAGACATCTCAGTCTGCGCCTTATCCGGCTGTTGTTTCCCTGAACAACTCGCCCTCCGAGCGAACACATGGATTATAACAGGAGGTGAAACGAATGTCAACGGCTTTTTTCACGATCATTCACAAGAATGTGGGCATTGACCTGAAAACTGTTAAACTGGTTCATCCATTCAGCTGCCTCAAGGCGTGATCTGAAAACGAACCGGTTTACATCAGGATATTTTTCAAAGAGAGACAGAATGACAGGACGATTGTCTTTTGCATAATTCTCAACCAGCTTTACCAATTCGGGGTCAAGTTCCTGTTCGATCCACGGCATATCCGTTCGGACTTTTCCAACACGTTCTTTGATCCCGCTCATACAGTCGTCGATGCTGTAATCAAGAAAGATCACCGTATCACAGAATTTGAAGCGCATTTCATATGTTCTGCTGTAATCCCCATCCATGATCCATCTGTCTGTGCGGAGGATCTCATCCAGCTTTTGATCGAATTCTTCTCTTGAAATGTGCGACTTGTCCGGTTTCCACCAGATATTGTCCAGGTGAAATAAAGGCAGTCCGGTCGCGTCACAAAGCTTCTTTGAAAGTGTACTTTTGCCGCTTCCCGAGCAGCCAAGCACAATGATTTTTTGACCAAGTTTCATCATCGTTTTTCCTCAAATTAAGTAACGGGCTAAGCAACAGCCCACTGGGTTGTTGCTTGCGGCACTTTGTGCCGCCGCCCTGTTCGAGTCTTGCCCCTTGGGACAGCTTCTTGTTGGGGCGTGCCTGCCCCAAACCCTGCTGGGAACGCGTGCGGCAAACTGGAAGTTGTAGAATCATCTCGTTATTTCTTCTAGATGATTTATTGCCTTTCTTTCATCTTCTGTCAAATTCCATCCCAATGCACCAGCATTGTCGTTTGCCTGTTTCACAGAACGAACTCCCGGAATAGGAACCACCTTGACACGCTCCTGTGTTATGAG
>CAVDVT010000052.1:0-8213 GCA_963612415.1 bacterium
GACCACCAGCTTGCCGCCCACGTCGGCACCGCGCTGGCGCACTTCCCACTCGCCGGGCACATAGTCGAACTCCAGCCAGCCGTCGGCGCCGCCGTCCACGATGCCCTTGCTGCGCAGGATCATGCCGTACTTGCCGCCATCCAGCTCGGTCAGGGCATGCTCGATGTCAGCCTTGCTGAACTTCTTGGCAGTCTCGACGCCCCAGCTGGTGAACACTTCATCGGCGTCGTGATCGTGGTGGTGATGATGATGGCCGCAGCAGCAGTGGCCGTCCTCATCGTGATGATGCTCGTGGTCATGCTCATCTTCATCATGATCGTCATGGTCGTGATGATGGTGATGCTCATGCTCGTCTTCGTCGTCATCATCGTGGTCGTGATGGTGATGGCAGCAATGCTCCTCGTGGTCATGATCCTCGTCGTGATCGTGATGATGATGTTCGTGTTCGTCCTCGTCATCATCATCGTCGTCATCGTCATGGTGATGATGACCGCAGCTGCACACACCGTTCTCATCGTAGTGGTGGTGATGATGCTCGTGTTCTTCTTCCTCGTCCTCGTGGGCGTGTTCCTCGTTGGCCTTGGCTGCCATGGCGATCAGCTCTGCCTTGAAGTCGTCCTTGGTGGACATGGCGCTCAGGATCTGCTCACCGGTCAGGGCATCCCACGCGGTGGTGACGATGGTGGCGGTGGGGTTCTTCTCCCGCAGCATGGCAACGGCAGCGGCGATCTTCTCCTCGCTGGCGGTCTGGGTGCGGCTGAGGATGATGCAGCTTGCGTGGCTGATCTGGTCATCGTAGAACTCGCCGAAGTTCTTCATATACATCTTGACCTTGTTCACGTCGGCCACGGTGACAAAGCTGTTCAGCTGGACATCCAGATGCTCGGCCACGCCCTCCACGGCACGGGTCACATCGGAGAGCTTGCCCACGCCGGAGGGTTCGATCACGATGCGGTCGGGGTGGTACTGCTCCACCACCTGCTGCAGAGCGGCGCGGAAATCGCCCACCAGAGAGCAGCAGATGCAGCCGGCGTTCAGCTCATTGATCTGGATGCCGGACTCCTTCAGGAAGCCGCCGTCAATGCCGATCTCGCCGAACTCGTTCTCGATCAGAACGACCTGCTGGCCTGCAAAGGACTCTTTGATGAGCTTTTTGATCAGTGTGGTCTTACCGGCACCAAGGAAGCCGGAGAAAATATCGATTTTGGTCATAATGCTGTTTGCCTCTTTCTTTTTACAAAAGCCCGCAATGGGCTGTTCAGCAATCAGAGCCGCAGAGTGCTGGCCCGGAAAATCTTACACTCCTATTATAGCAAGGCTGTCAATGGAAAACCGGCCTTTTTCAAGAAAAAATTGTAACATTTTTTGCAATTTGGTTGCATTTTCGCAGCGCCAACCTTCCCGGACACAAAAAATCCCCCTGCGTGGCAGGGGGAAAGCGGAACATTATGCTTCAAATGCAGCGGGAACCGTAGAAAGTGAGCGGCCTTCGCGCTGGGCCTTGCGGTGTTCATAGGTCACGCGGGTGACTTCTTCTGCAAAAGCTTTTTCCTTAGTGCCGGCGGTGGCCCAGTCAATGTTGTATTTGCGGCAGACATCGAAAAAGATGCTGTAAAATTCATCCCGGTCTGCAGTCTGTGGGCGGAAATACTGGGCAGCATTGCTGCTGCGCGGAAAGACAGTGGGTTTCATGAGGATCCCTCCTTTAAGATAGGTAGGACAGAAAAATGCGCTTGGCTGCTTCACCAAAAATGATGTAGCGTGGTGCAGAACCATCGCCTAAAGCAGGAAGCGGCACAGCTCCGAAATCACGGATATAATGCTGTTCCAACTCTGGTGTTTTGGCTTCAAGGGTGATGTCGCCGCCAAAATCGTTGTCAATGGAGAGTTTGATGCCAAAGGCCATCAGGACCCGGCCAATGCCGTGATACCGGCGGTGTTCTTTTTGCAGAGTCGGGTTGCTGTCCGGATGACTTTCCAGATAAGCGATATGGACCACAAGAGCGCGGGGCAGGATCTCATAGGCACCCAGAGCAACCAATTCCCCTTCGGAGGTGCGGACAGCATATTTAAGGTACTCCGGATTTGCAATGAAATCCGAAGTCCAGTCCGTCTGCCAGACAGGCGACAGATTGGTGCTTTCAGCATCGGTCGATGTCATCTCCTCAATGCTGACGGGGATGCGCTCCTGCGTTTTGGCGGACAGGATATACGGCTCAAAATAGTGTGCCATCGTGGTGCCCCTTCTGTGATTTTCTGATACTATTTTATCACGGAACTGCGAAAGTTTCAACCCTCCTGGTTCCCGGGCAGCTGAAGCCAGTCATATATTTCCTGGGTCAGCTCGGGCGTTTCGGCGGTGAACCAGTAGATGCCGTCTTCGGTCTCTACCCGCAGGAACTTTTCAGCGGTGGGATCCAGGCAGAGATGCACCTTGCCATCGTGGATCATCACAAAGGTGCCCTGCCAGTAGTGTTCCAGGTCGATGCCCTTTACCCGGGCACTGTCGGGCAGGAAGGGGTAAATGTCCACATCGGTGATGCTGCTGGTGGGGATGGTATATTTCTGCCGTTTCCCGTGCAGGGCGATCAGCTGCTGCGCGGAGGAAACTTCCAGCCGGACGGGGGTATGGTCCAGTCCCATCACCACCGGCCCGGTGAACAGGATGGCGGCCAGAATGAGGCCGATGAACACCAGATATACTTTGCCCCAGACCGTGGCAAAGTTGATGGTCGTGCCTGCGCCCACCCGCTTGGGCACAGTAGTGCGCTTGTCGGCGGGATTATAATAGAACAGCTGCAGCTTCCAGCCCGCGTCCTCCGGAGCGGCGGGCCAGCCTTTTTCATCTCGCAGCTGTTTCAGGGCCTTGCCGGCCTGGAGAGAGGGCAGATAGGGCAGTACCATGCTGAGCAGGAAGAAATCCATCCAGAAAAAGATCCGGGCTGTGGTCCCCTTCAGGAACAGCAGCAGAACGCCCACGGCACAGCAGCCAAGGCAGACGGCCCGCAGCTGGCGTTTGTACGTTTGAAGGATCTGCTGCACCTCAGGCAGGGCGGCGGCGTCCGGCGGCAGGGTGACGCCCAGCAGAAGGCCGCTGCGGTCCGGATCGGTGCGTTTGAGCAGCAGGTAGTTGATGCCGGTGCAGAGGACAAGGCAGACGAACATGATGATCGGAAAGGCAGCTGTCATGATGAAACCTCCGTTTCAGCGGTACAGTCGAGGGATCTTTCTGCGCTTAGAATATACCAAAATCTGCGAAAAGTCAAAAAGTCTGCGGCCCAATTGCAATCTCCCGGCCGGAATGATACAATAGACACAGCAAACCACCGCCGCCGGACGTTTTTCCGGCAGATGGATGTAAGAAAGAAGGCTTTTCCTATGAGCATGAATACCGTTCCCGAGCGTCTGGCCGCCCTGCGCGCTGCCATGGACGCCAACGGCGTAGACGTTTATCTGATCCCCGTGGGCGACCCGCATTCCAGCGAGTATCTGCCCGATCACTACACCTCCCTGACCTACTTCTCCGGGTTCCACGGCGAGAACTCCCATTTCGTCGTCACCCGCACCGAGAGCGCCCTGTGGGCCGACGGCCGCTATTTTGTGCAGGCCGAAAAGGAGATCGCAGGCACCGAGATCCAGCTGCAGAAGATGGGCGAGCCCGGTGTGCCCACTGTGGAGCAGTATTGCGGCAAAGTCCTGCCCGAGGGCGGTGTGCTGGGCCTGTGCGGCCTGACCGCTTCCTGCGGACTGGTGCGGAAGCTGGAAAAAGAGCTGGAGGCCAAGAAGGGCAGCATCAAGACCCTGAATCTGGAGGATGAACTCTGGACCGAGGGCCGCCCTGCCCTGCCCGCCACCCCGGCATGGATCCTGCCCAAAGAGTACGCAGGCTTTGCCCCGGCGGAAAAGCTGGAGCAGCTGCGCAAAAAGCTCAAGGAGCTGGGCTGCACCGCCCAGCTGGTGGGCAAGCTGGACAATCTGGCCTGGCTGCTGAACCTGCGCGCTATGGACATCAACTGCACCCCCTACGCCATGGCTTACTGCTATGTGACCCCGGACCGTGCCGTGCTGTTCATCAACACCGCCCGCTTGGGTGCGGAAGCCGCCGCAGAGCTGAAGGCAAACGGCGTGGAGATCGCGGAGTACGACGATGTGCTGACCTTCCTGGCCGCTGAGACCCAGCCCCAGACCGTGCTGGCCGACCCCGCTTCCGTGAACTTTGCGGTTTACGAGACCCTGAAGAACAACGCCGCCCTGACCGTGAAGGACGAGGCCGACCCCCTGCTGCCCATGAAGGGTGTCAAGAACGAGACCGAGCTGACCCATGACCGCGAGGCCCATCTGCGGGACGCCGTGGCCATGGTGCGGTTCCAGAAAGAGCTGGAGGAGCGCCTTGCTGCCGGGGAGGAACTGACCGAGCTGACCGTGGACGAGATCCTCCACAAGTACCGCTCCGCACAGGACAAGTTCATTGTGGAGAGCTTTGGCACCATTGCGGCCTACGGCGCAAACGCTGCCATGATGCACTATCACGCCACCGAGGCCGACCACGCCAAGCTGGAAAAGAAGGGCTTCCTGCTGGTGGACAGCGGTGCCACCTATCTGGACGGCACCACCGACATCACCCGCACCTACCCGCTGGGTGAGCTGACCGAGGACGAAAAGCTGTTCTATACCTGGACTCTGCAGTGCCATATCGACATTGCCAAGGCAGTCTGGCTGAACTACTGCGACGGCCATATGCTGGACACCATTGCCCGCGAACCCCTGTGGCAGCATCTCATCAACTACCGCTGCGGCACCGGCCACAGCGTCAGCTTTGTGGGCAATGTCCATGAGGGCCCCCACGCCCTGAACGGCCGCAACACCACCGTGTTCCAGCCGGGCATGATCGTCACCGACGAGCCGGGCGTCTACGAGGGCGGTCAGGTCGGCATCCGCATCGAGAACGAGCTGGAGTGCATCCACAAGGCTGACAACCAGTACGGCACCTTCCTGGCCTTCCGGCCCATCACCTTTGTGCCCATTGCCACCTCGCCCGTGGTGCCCGGCGTCCTGAACAGAGATGAGCTGGACTGGCTGAACGCCTACCACCGCGAAGTGTTCGAGAAGCTGGCTCCCCGCCTGACTGAGGAGGAGCGCGACTGGCTGGCCAAGAAGTGCGCGGCGATTGGGGCGTAAGAGAAGCCTTCCCCTCGAGGGGAAGCCTATGCAGAAACCAAAAAGGGAGCCCCCACAGGGGGGCTCCCGATTTTGGTTTACTGTTTGTGTGCCCGCCAATACTCCTTGGCTTCGTCAATGGCCTTTTTGAAGGGGCCGGAGGGGTAGGTGCTTTCCGCAATGTCCACCAGGAACTTGTACAGCTGGGGCCGCACTTCCTCGTACATCCCAAGCCGGGTGTAAAGGTCTTTGTAGTAACGGAAGGTCTGTACCTTGTTCTGCACCAGCGTGGCCGGGTTGATCTGGGTGTGGCAGATGCTCTGGGGGTTCTGCACGTAGTAGTACCCCGCCGTGCCGATGGACACGAACGTACTGGCGTACTGGATATACTGCATATTGAACACCAGATCTTCCGCCCACTTCATCTCGCTGGTAAAGCGGATGTCATTGCCGGTCAGGATGTCCCGGCGGTAGAGCTTGTTCCACAGCACGCTGTAAAAATAAGAGGCGGGTTTGTCCATCAGGCGCAGGGCGAAGGTGTCCTTGTCGTAGACCCCGGCGGGCAGGAAACCGTACTCCCGCATTTCCGGCGGCCGGGCCACGCTCATAACGCCCAGATCATCCTGCAGCTTTTCCAGCACCTGCTCCGGCTTGGAAGCTCCGGCCGGGATGACCATTTTGTAGGGCGCGATCACAAAGTCGGCAGTGTGTTCTTCCGCCGCGGATACAAGGTTTTCCGTGTAGTCCGGGTCGATGTAGTCATCGCTGTCCACGAACTGGATATACTTGCCCCCGGCCAGCTTCAGCCCCAGATTGCGGGTGTCTGAAACACCGGAGTTTGCCTTGTCCACCAGCGTGATGCGGCTGTCCTTGGCGCGGAACTCCTCGCACACGGGCAGGCTCTGGTCTTTGGAGCCGTCGTTCAGGATGATAAGCTCAAGGTTCTGATAGCTCTGGGCCAGGATGCTCCCGATGCAGCGGGCCAGATGGTTCTGGGCGTTGTACACAGGCAGGATGATGCTGACAAGCGGCTGATTCATGGCGGTGTCTCCAATCTCTTTTTTCAGTCCATGATACTCCCCTGCGGCGCAAAATGCAAGCGCTGTGCAGTGGAAAAGGAGGAAGCAACGATGATCTTTCACATTGCGGTGTGCAGCCCGGACGCGGTGCTGCGGGGCCGGGTGCAGCGCCACTGCATGGAATATTATGCCCGCCGGGCCGACGCCTGCATTGTAGAGCAGCTGTCCGGCCCGGCAGAGCTGCTGCGCCAGCAGGCCGGGGGCACCCGGTACGAGCTGTACCTCATTGAGCTGCCCCCGGCCAATCCCGTTTCCGGCATTCAGGCAGCAGCCCAGCTGCGGCAGTGCGGGGTGCGGGCCCCGCTGGCCTTTCTGGCCCACACCACGGCTTACGCCTACGAGGCTTTCCGGGTGGACGCCATGCAGTATCTGCACATCCCCTTCCGGCCGGAGCAGCTCACGGCCCTGCTGGACCGCGCCACTGAGCCGGAGTACGGCCCGGTGATCCCGGTGAACACGGCCATGGGCCTGCGGGCGCTCCCCTTTGCGGACATCGAATATCTGGAATGCACCCACCATGTCGTCCATTTCCACCTTGCCAGCGGCGAGGACGTGCCCTCCCTCTCGCTGCGGGTGCCCTTTTCCGAGGTGTCAAAGCCCCTGCTGGCCGATGACCGCTTCCTGCAGCCCCATCGCTCCTATGTGGTCAACCTTGCCGCCGCCGCCCAGCTCTCCGCCGGGGAACTGTGGATGCGCAGCGGCGCAAGAGTCCCCATCCCCCGCGGCAAAGAACCCGCCGTAAGGGCGGCTTTCCGGAAGTTTTTGGAAAAATGACAAAGGAGCTTCTGCACAGAAAAAGCCTGTACAGAAGCTCCTTTGTTTTATACCTTCTCCCAGTCCAGCTCGGTCCAGTCCTTCAGAAACTGGTCGCTGACCTGTTGCATCTCGGCTTCGTCGGCCCTGCTGGCGGCATCCTGGATGCCTACCACGTAGAACCCGGCATTGTGGGCCGTGCGTGCGGCGTAGACCGAATCCTCACAGACGGCGCACCGGGCCGGGTCGGTGCCGCCCAGTTGCTGCAGGGTCTGGAAAAAGACCTCCGGGCGGCTTTTGTGCAGCGGGCCCTGCGCCTCGATGTAAAACTCAAAATAGTCGTCGATACCCAGCCGTTTCAGCACGGTGCGGCACTGGTGGCTCCAGGTGTTGGAGCAGATGCACATCCGGGCGCCCTCTGCCTTCAGGCGGGCCAGCATTTCCCGCACGCCGGGCTTCAGTTCCACGGTCTCGTACAGCTGGGCGATCACAGAACGCATTACGCCGTCGTAGTCGGCCAGCGTCAAAGGCAGATCGTATTCCCGGATGAGGTAGGCTGCGCCGTCGGCCATCCCCATGCTCAGCAGTGTCCGGTGCAGGTCGGCTTTTGCCCGGCGGCCATACCGGGCCAGCAGAGCCTCCGGTGCGCCCTCCCACACCACGGTCATGCTGTCGGTCAGGGTGCCGTCCAT
Organism: bacterium; assembly: GCA_963612415.1. Classification (GTDB taxonomy): domain Bacteria; phylum Bacillota; class Clostridia; order Oscillospirales; family Ruminococcaceae; genus Faecalibacterium. The sequence continues at coordinate 7,682 of CAVDVT010000052.1, forward strand.
ATCAAAGATCCATTGTTTGCAGTGCATCGCGTTCTCCTCACAGTCGTTTCACAGAATCCACCAAAATTATACCATGGATTTTGTTCCAAAAACAGGGAGAAATTTTCATGGAAATATGGTATACTTTTGGCAGATTTCCAAAGGTATGCAAAGGAGGCGTTCCAGATGGCACAGAACGATACCCCGCAGAAAGCTCTGGTGCTGGCCGGCGGCGGAGCCCGGGGCAGCTACCAGGTGGGCGTGTGGCGCGCGTTGACCGAGCTGGGCTGGCGCCCGCAGATCATCACGGGCACCAGCGTGGGCAGCCTGAACGGCGCCATGTTTGCGCTGGATCTGTATGAGACGGCCCGGGATATGTGGATGAGCATCCGCAGTCAGGACGTGATGGAACTGCCGGAAGAAAACGCAGACCTCTCCGAGCTGCACCAGTTCCTGCGGGAAGTGGTGCGAGACGGCGGCATGGATGTCACCCCGCTGGAGGAGATCGTGGAGCGGGTGCTGGACGAAGATGCGCTGCGCACGTCACCTATCC
>CAVDVT010000053.1:0-8206 GCA_963612415.1 bacterium
TCTTTCACGTCTTCTGGCTGAAGAAAATCCAAAATCTCATCCTTCTTTATGGCGCATTCTGGATAGAATCTGGTTCCGGTAATGGCATTGTACAGGTGTTCCGAATACTTCAGTTGAATGTCACCCTGTACTCTCTGCAGAGCCGCACTTGCGCGAAAACTGTTCACGATCTTTCCGGGTACCATCTCAACCGTACCGATCTCATGGAATTCGACATCTACGTAATTGATCACATCCTCATAGATATGAGCGGCATCACAGTTGTATTTCCATGTACTCCGTACGCGGCACAAATAATAAATGCCATTGTGACGTGTCCAGATCAGATCATCGACAGCCATTTCCTTTAAGGCGTGAATGGCTACGACGAAACCACGGCTGGAGTCATACTGCTCGCGCCCGATTTTCTCACATTCTTCGATGGAAGCTGGAGTATAGGGACGATCATTTGGACCTCGCAAGCACCATCCTACGCCCAGGATATTGTTCTGCTGGCAGAATTCAAATGCTCTGCCATCCTGACTTCCCGTTTTGATGGTGGCTCTCCACAGGTAGATGTCTTTATCGGTCATTTTCTGCGTTCCTCTTGCCAGCCATTGGTATCGACCGTACCGTTTTTTATGGTTTGTTGGGGTGCATTATAAGGGAAAGCTTACCCCAGGCTGACACCCATCCGGCGAGCGACGGTGAGCAGCTCACAGCCCTCGGGGATATTGCGGGTCTTACCGGCGATATCCTCCAGGCGGTTGGCGGTGACATGGTTGTTCACCAGAGCCACCGTCACGCCGTAGCGCTCGATCTCCACCAGCTTGGCGGCATAGCTGCCGAACTGGGTGGCCAGCACGCGGTCATAGGCGCTGGGGCTGCCGCCGCGCTGCATATGGCCCGGGATGCAGACACGAGTCTCCATGCCAGTCTTTTTCTGGACAGCGGCAGCAATGCGGTTGGTGGCGGTGGTGTAGCCTGCCTCGGCGCGCTTGGCCATCCATTCTTTGCGCTTCATCTTGGCTTCGTCCACGTTCATGGCGCCTTCAGCCACGGCAACGATGGAGAAGTTGGAACCCTTGCGGGCACGGCGCTCCACGGCGTCGCAGACGCGGTCGATGTCATAGGGCATTTCGGGCAGCAGGATGATGTCGGCACCGCCTGCAATGCCGGAGTAGAGGGTGAGCCAGCCGGCCTTGTTGCCCATGATCTCGATGCACATCACGCGGCTGTGGCTGCCGGCGGTGGTGTGGATGCGGTCAATGACATCGGTGGCAATGTCCACAGCGGTGTGGAAACCAAAGGTGACGTCGGTGCCGTAAATGTCGTTATCAATGGTCTTGGGCAGGCCGATGATGTTCAGACCTTCCTGAGAGAGCAGGTTGGCGGTTTTGTGGGTACCGTTGCCGCCAAGGCAGAGCAGACAGTCCAGCTTTGCATCCTTGTAGGTCTTTTTCATGGCGGCCACTTTGTCGATCTTGTCGTCTTCCACCACGCGCATCAGTTTGAAGGGGGTGCGTTTGGTACCCAGAATGGTGCCGCCCAGCGTCAGGATGCCCCGGAAGTCATCCTCGCACATCTCCTTGTACTCGCCGTTGATCAGGCCGTGGTAGCCGTTCAGGATGCCCACGATCTCCACGTTTTCACCCATGCGGGCGTACAGGGCCTTTGCCACGCCGCGGATCGTTGCGTTCAGACCCGGGCAGTCACCGCCGGAGGTCAGGATGCCAACACGTTTTTTCATCTCAAGAATCCCTCGTTTCCTCTGTATTTCCCACCCAGAAGGGGGAGCAGTTTGTTACTATAAGAGTATTCCCAAAGGGGGCGGGTGTCAAGAGAAAATTTAGAGGATGGCGGCAAAACAAAAAGACCAGACACACAAAGTGTATCTGGTCTTTTATCGGAGCAGCGGGATTTGAACCCACGGCCTCCTCGTCCCGAACGAGGCGCGCTACCAACTGCGCTATGCCCCGAAAATACCGCAGCCAGAATGACTGCGGTTTGGTTGGGGATGAGAGAATCGAACTCCCACAAGTAGAGTCAGAGTCTACCGCACTACCACTATGCAAATCCCCATCATTCGGTTCTGTCAGCTGCGAAGTCCACCGCTGACAAGGGATATTATACTATACCAACTGGATGTTGTCAACACCTTTTTTCAGATTTTTCGTCGTCGGCAGAACTTGCATTTCGGCCGGAATCGTGATAAAAATAAGATAAGAAGTTTGTCTGGACGAACTGCCGGACATGAATGCGGGATCTTATAAAAACGGAGGAGAGACTATGTCGAAGCAGGCAACTGAATTTCAGCGTGTGGCAATGAGCCGGATGTACCGCGGCAAGCAGATCTTCAAACCTCTCAACACCGGATGGATCGATGAACATGTGGCCTGTGTGCGGGAGTGGGTGGCGAATATCTTCTTTTACCGCAAGGGCGACACCACCCTGATGATCGATGCGGGGTATAATTATGAGCGGCTGGAAGAAAAGATGGGCTGGCTGGGCATTGAACCCAAAAGCATCCGGAACATCCTGATCACCCATCAGGACACCGACCATGTGGGTGCTGTGGAGGCCGACAGTCCCGGCCTGTTCCGGGACGCAAAGCTTTACATTGGCGAGACAGAGAACCGCTACCTGACCGGTGAGGCGCACCGAAAGGTCATTTACCATCTGTACACCCTGCCGCAGGTGACCATTGAAAATGAAAAAGTTCTGCTCAGGGACGGTCAGATCTTCCACATCGGGGAGATCAAGGTGGAATGCTTTCTGGTGCCGGGCCATACCTGGGGACACATGGTCTACCTGATCGATGACAAATACCTCTTTACCGGGGATACGCTCTGGTTTGGAGCCGACGGCGGTTACAGCTTTATCTCTGCGCTGGCCGAAAGCAACAAGCTGGCGGTGAAATCGCTGGCAGTGCTGGAGGCAAAGCTGAAAAAGCGCGGCCTGCAGCCGCTGTTCCTCACGGGACACACCGGCTGGACAGACAACTTTGCCTTTGCCTTTGCCCACCGGCAGGAACTTTGCTCCCCGTTCAAAAAGAAAGTCCATGACCCCAATGCTCCTTACGACGCTTACGATGAATCTGATGACACCGAGGAAAAGGCCAGAAGCGGCTTTTTGCCGGGCGTCGGGCAATAAAATGCACCAAAATCACCCATTTTCCTCCAAAGTATGCTAGAATAGAACCATTAACATACAGGAGGCATTTGTTATGCTGAAACGTCTGCGCGCAAAGCACCCCATTGGGTTCTGCGTTCTGTCTGAGGTGCTGTTTTTGGGCAGTTTGCTGCTTGCGGTCTTTGTTCTCATGCTTCTGGCGGCCCTTTTGAGCAATTGGGTCGATCTGGAAAGCTACCTTCTCAGCTCCATTCAGGAAGCTGTGGGCCTTGCAGTGGCCCTGCTCATTCTGAAAAAGACCGGAAAGACCGGTCTGCTCCGCCGCCGCGGCAGCGGCTTTTTCAATGGTCTGCTGGTGGGCATGTACCCGCTGGCTCTGGTGGGATACAGCCTGTACTCGAAGCTGATGTTCGGCATACCGGAGGACGGACAGCTGAAGCCTGCCTTCAGCATCTTCTGCTTCCTCCTGAATATGACGCTGGTGGGTGTGGCGGAGGAATTTATCTTCCGCGGTGTCATTGCCCAGACCCTGCTGGAACACTTTGGCACCAGCCGGGCGGGCATCTGGAAAGCCTGCCTGCTGTCGGGCCTGCTGTTTGGTTCGGCCCATCTGTCCAACCTGCTGACCAGCGCTTCCTTCGGCGTGCTGATGCAGTGCGTCTTTGCAGCGTCGCTGGGCACGATGTATGCAGCCATCTATTTCCGCACCGGAAACCTGTGGGTCACGGTATTCCTCCACGCAGGTATGGACATTGCATCCATGCTGATCGGCGGATTGTACGGCACTACGAATGTGGCGGACAGCATTTCCGGTTACGATGCCACCATGCTGCTCTCAGTGCTGATCTATCTGGTGCCTACCGTTGTCCTGCTGCGGAAAAAGAAGCTGCCGGAAGTGCAGCTTTACTTCGGGCAGGATGTCCGCCCGGCACCGGAAGCCCCGCAGGCATGACCCTTGCCTTTTGCAGAAAAAAGGATTACAATCAGTCACGGCAAACCAAAACCAAATACTTCGATTCGGAGGTTCTGATCGTTATGGCATGTACAACAATTCTGGTGGGCAAAAACGCATCTTATGATGGCTCCACCATGATCGCCCGGAACGATGATTCCGGTTCCGGCCATTTTACGGCCAAAAAGTTTGTGGTGGTCCAGCCGGAGGAACACCCGGCAGTCTACCGCTCAGTGCTGTCCCATGTGGAGATCCCGCTGCCGGGCAGCCCCATGCGGATGACGGCCATGCCCAATGCCGTGGAGGGCAAGGGCATCTGGGCTGCTGCCGGTGTCAATGCCGCCAATGTGGGCATGACCGCCACCGAGACCATCACCTCCAACCCCCGTGTGCTGGGTGCTGACCCGCTGGTGGTGTATCAGCCCGCCAAAGAGGAGCAGCCGGAAGTGCCCGGCGGTATCGGTGAGGAAGACATCGTTTATCTGGTGCTGCCCTACATCCACACCGCCCGTGAGGGCGTAGAGCGGCTGGGCAGCCTGCTGGAAACTTACGGTACCTATGAGATGAACGGCATCGCTTTTCAGGATGTGAACGAGATCTGGTGGCTGGAGACCATTGGCGGCCACCACTGGATGGCCCGCCGTGTGCCCGACGACAGCTATGTGGTGATGCCCAACCAGCTGGGCATTGACAGCTTCGATCTGGACGATGCTTACGGTGCAAAAGAAAATCACCTCTGCTCGGCAGACCTGAAGGAGTTTATCGCAAAGAATCATCTGGATCTGAGCCAGAGCGATGTGTTTGCCCCCCGCGCGGCATTCGGCAGCCACAGTGACTCCGACCATGTTTACAACACGCCCCGTGCCTGGTATATGCTGCGCACCCTGAACCCCAACACCTGGGTGTGGGACGGCCCCAGCGCGGACTATACCACCCAGTCCGATGATCTGCCCTGGTGCATGGTGCCGGAAAAGAAGATCACCCCGGAAGATGTGAAGTATGTGCTGTCCAGCCATTATCAGGGCACCCCGTATGATCCCTATGCCAGCTATGGCGCCAAGGAAGAACGGGGCGTCTACCGTTCCATCGGCATCAACCGCAACGACTTTATGGCCCTGATCCAGCTGCGGCCGGATGTGCCCGCCGAGATGCAGGCTGTGGAGTGGATCGCCTACGCCTCCAATGCGCTGAACACCATGGTGCCCTTCTATGCCAACGTGGAGACAACGCCGGACTATCTGGCCTGCACCACCGGCGAAGTGTCCACCAACAGCTTCTATTGGGTCAGCCGGATGATCGCCGCCATGGCGGATGCTTCCTATGGCAAGTCGGTCTTCCATGTGGAGCGGTATGAGCTGGGCGTTCTGTCGGCCTGCCGCGCGCTGCTGAACCAGTACGATGCAAAGCAGCAGGCGGAAGCAGACCCTGCCCGCCGTGCTGCCCTGCGGCAGGAGGCCAACGAGGCCCTTGCCGCCGAGCTGAAAGCCCGGGCTTCCGATACGCTGGACAAAGTTCTGTTTGAACTGAGCAGCAATATGAAGAACGCCTACTCCCGCTCGGATATGTAACCAAAACAGCAAGAAAGAGGCCGCTGTGCAAGGAATTGCACAGCGGCCTCTTTTGTGGTTGAGTCCTTTATCAGGCAAGCGCGGCCTTGATGGCGTTCAGCACAGCCTCGCTGTTTTCACAGCAGACCATGACCACCTCGCCGGTGGGAACGGTGGTGACCCGGGCCGCCGCAGCAATCTGGTACTGATCTTCCAGATAATGCTCCATGCTCTGCTGCTGGCCCTGGATATAGGCATCCATGGCATCCACCACGTCCTGCGTCTTTCCCTCAGCGGGCTTGACGATGGCAATGCCATAGCTCTGCACCATCATGGCGGAAATGGACGCTGCAAAGTCGGTGTAGCTGCCCTCGGGCAGATCCAGCAGGGGAAGCAGCATGTTCTCGATCTCGCTGCTCAGGTCGTCGGCATTGTAGCTGTCGCTGTAACCATACTGGGCGGTGAACTTGCCGTTTTCACCCGGGGAAAAGATCATATAGTATTCGTTGTCCTCATCGGGCCGGGCGTCGTGGAGGATCTTGGTGTAGTCTTTAGGGGCGGCATCGGGTTTGCCGGAGCTGCCGCAGCCGGTAAAAACCAGCAGGGCAGTGCAGAGAGCCAGCAGGGCGGCGAGGATTCGTTTTTTCATGGGCGTAATTCCTTTCGTCAGACAAAGGCGGGGGCTGTTTTGGTTAGCCTGCCCGCCTTTGGGGGCGTTTATGCAGCCGCCGGTCTGCGGCCTTGTATCAGGAATACGGCCCGGCAGGCCGAAAGATTGCACGGCGGATGTAACAGTTCTGTGAACGGTGCCTTACAGCTGCAGTGCTTCCAGATCACCATGGTTGACGGGGGTGGAAAGGATGATCTGGGTGCTGGTGGTGCCCAGCTTCTGGAACTGCAGGATCAGGTGTTCCAGCTGGGGCATGCTGCCGCAGCTGACCTTGATGAGGAAGGTGTAGGCGCCGGTGACATGGTAGCACTGCAGCACTTCCTTGCTGTTCTGCATCAGCTCCACCAGCTCGTCCCGGTGGCTGGGGGTCACGGAAAGACTGATGAGAGCGTCCACGTAGACCCGGTCAGCCGGGCGGTTCAGCACTACGGTGTAGCCGCTGATGATGCCGTCGGTCTCCAGTTTATGGATACGGCTGGAAACGGCGGGGCTGGTCAGCGCCACCTGCTCGGCGATCTCCTTGACAGGCATCCGGGCGTTTTTGGCGAGAAGGGAGAGGATCTTGCGGTCTAAATCATCCATGGGAAAGGTCTCCTTTTTGATTCTGTTGAAATGTACAAAAAATTCTGAAAGTAAAGTTTTATTGTTGTTGCAATCGCATAAAGTGCGAAAAAACTCGCTTTTGAGATTTCTGTGTTAATTATATAAAGTTTTGCTCGAAATGTAAAGTGTGAAATTAAAGCAAATGCCAAAAAAATTGTTTGACAAGAAAGAGAAAATCCGTATAATACATATTGCAGGGCGCAAGTGTGCGGAATGTTGTGCAAAAAACACTTCCCGCATAGCCCGTTTGAAAATGCGATTCCCAACTTTATATACTTTCCCACCCCTCTATACACAAAAACCCGCTGCCAGGCGGGTTTTTGTGTTTGTTGGGGATTTTTTAATTTCAGGGATAATAGAACGGCGGGGAGTTTCCCAAAGCAAGTGTCCGGAGGGTGGGACCCGACTGCCGTCAGGCAGTTGGGCGGGGGATGGAATGCCCCGTATCACTTGCGTGGGAAAGCTCCCCGCTGGACGATCTCTCCTATTATACCAAGAAGCCCTCAAAGCAGTGGAGGTCCTCGGTTTTGACGATGCCCTCCAGATAAAGGCCGTCAGCCCGGTATTCCTCCACCTGTACACTGCCCCGCTCCCGCATAGGGGCGGCAAGGCCCAGCTTGTCGTAGGGAAGCAGCACCCGGATGGTATGCACCCGGTCGCTGAGAAGCTCGTCCAGCTTCTGGAGCAGGGTGTTCAGGCCATAGCCGGTCTTGGCGCTGGTCAGCAGGATGTCCGGGTCAAAGTTCAGGGCATTGGGTTTGTCGCACTTGTTGTAAACGGTCAGACGGGGGATGTCAGCGCAGTCCAGCCCGTCCAGCACCTCATCGGTCACGGCCAGCTGTTCCTCACGCTGGTCGTCGCCCGCGTCGGCCACCCGAACGATGACGTCTGACCAGGCTGCTTCTTCCAGAGTGGATTTGAAAGCTTCCACCAGATTGTGGGGCAGCCGGGAGACAAAGCCGACGGTGTCCACCAGCAGCACGGCCATGCCGCTGGGCAGCACCAGCTTCCGGCTGGTGGGGTCCAGGGTGGCAAACAGCATGTCAGCCTCGGCCACGCTGGGGCCGCACAGAGCGTTCATCAGGCTGGATTTGCCCACATTGGTGTAACCCACAAGGCTGACCACCGGCATGCCGGTTTTGGCGCGGGCTTTCCGGCTTTCGCCCCGGCGCTTTTCCATTTCGGCCAGTTTTTCAGCCAGTGCGTCGATGCGGGCGTGGACGTGGCGGCGGTCCAGTTCCAGCTTGGTCTCACCGGCACCGCGGCGGGCACCGCCGCCGCCACCGCCGCCGCCACCCTGACGGCTCAGGCTCTCGCCCATCC
>CAVDVT010000054.1:0-8142 GCA_963612415.1 bacterium
GCTCTCTATTAGCGGCGTATGCGGTCTCCCGCCTGAAATTCAAAGGTGCGAACTTCTGGTTCGGCTGCATTGTCATGACCATGATGATCCCTTCGCAGGTCATGGTGGTGCCCCAGTACATCATCCTGAAAAAGCTGGGCCTTTCCGATACGCTGGTATCCATGACCCTGCCTTGGGTGTTCGGCTATGGTTTCTTCATCTTCCTGATCGCCCAGTACATGCGCGGCATTCCCCGTGATCTGGACGAGGCCGCCATGCTGGACGGCTGTTCTAAGCCCGGCATCCTGTTCCGTATTATGATTCCCATCGTCAAGCCTGCCATCGTGACCGCAGCCATCTTCGCGTTCTACTGGATCTGGCAGGACTTCTTCCAGCCGCTGATCTTCGTGTCCAGCCCGAAGAACTACACCATCCCGCTGGCACTGAAGCTCTACACCGACCCCAACAGCTACAACAACTATGGCGGCCTGTTCGCCATGTCGGTGGTCTCGCTGCTGCCGGTCATCATCGTGTTCATCCTGTTCCAGAAGTATATCGTGGAAGGCATTGCCACCGACGGTATCAAGGGTTAAATCAAACTTTATCAAGGCACTGTGCGGCGCGTACAGTGCCTTTTTTCAAAAGAGGGGGTACAGTTATGATTCTCAACCGCAGCAGTCAAATCATTTCCTGTGAGCAATCCAAACCCATCCAGTATGCCGTTTCTGCTGTTCAGCGCGATAGGAACGCCGTCTTTACGGAGACCGAAACGCCCGGCGGCACCATCCGCCTTGCCAAAGACAGCGATTTGCAGCCAGAGTGCTTCTGCCTGCAGGTGCATGATAACGAACTTCTGCTCACCGCCGCCGATACGCTGGGCTTTGTGTACGGCTTATTTGAGATCAGCAAACGCTTTCTGGGTGTGCAGCCCTTCTGGTTCTGGAATGACCAGAAGTTCACCCAAACAGACAGCGTGACCGTGCCGCAGAATTTCACCTATGAAAGCAAGCCCACACGGGTGCGGTATCGCGGCTGGTTCGTCAATGATGAAACGCTCATCTCCCACTGGAAGGTGGAGCGCCGCAGCGAGATGCCCTTTGTGATGGTGTTTGAAACATTGCTGCGTCTGGGCGGAAACCTGGTCATCCCCGGTACCGGTGAAAATGGTCACCGCTATCACGACCTCGCCGCCGATATGGGTCTGATCATCACCCACCACCACGCCGAGCCGCTGGGGGCCAAAATGTTCGTACAGACCTACCCGGAACTGGAACCCAAGTTCAGCCTGTACCCGGAAAAATTCCGCTCCCTCTGGCAGGCCGCCATCACCGCCCAGAAAGCCACACCCACCATCTGGAACATCGGCTTCCGGGGGCAGGGCGACAAACCCTTCTGGGACGATGATCCCCAGTACGACACCCCCGAAAAGCGGGGTACCCTGATCTCTGCCCTCATCCGGGAACAGTACGATCTGGTGAAACAAAACGACCCGAACGCCATCTGCTGCACCAACCTCTACGGTGAGACCATGGAACTTTACCAGCAGGGATGCCTGGATCTGCCCGAAGATGTCATCAAGATCTGGGCGGACAACGGCTACGGCAAAATGGTCAGCCGCCGGCAGGGGAACAGCAATCCGCGCGTGACCGCTCTGCCGCCCCAGGGTGACACTGGCGCCCACGGTTTGTACTACCACGCATCCTTCTACGATTTACAAGCGGCCAGCCACATCACCATGCTGCCCAACAGCACCGAGTTTGTGGGCGAAGAACTGAAAAATGCGCTGGCCCACGGTGTGGATGACTACTGGCTCATCAACTGCTCCAACGTCAAGCCTCATGCCTGCCTGCTGGACTATATCGCCCAGCTCTGGCAGACCGGCGAGGCCGACCCGGAGGGCCACCGCATCGCCTACGCGCAGAGTTATTACGGCAAGGCAAATGCCCTGACGGTAGCAAGCTGTCTTGCCGGGTATGCGGACCATGCGATCCTCTACGGAGAACACCCGGACGATCATGCGGGCGACCAGTTTTATAACCATGTGCCCCGGATGCTGATCTCCCAGTTCCTCCGCGACCGCACCCAGCCCAGTGAGGATCTGCAGTGGCTGTGTGACCGCCCGGCCCTGAGCGGACAGGCCGCGTGGTGCGGGGAGAAATACCGGGAAGCCGAGCATAGTTACGAGCAGTATCTCCGTTCGTGCGAAGCCGCCGCGGCCACTATGACCGGCGCGGCCCGGACGCTCTTTCAGGATACCCTCTTAATGCAGGCCCAGCTCTACGCCCTGTGGGCGCAGGGCGGTGCGGCCGTCTGTGCGGCACTGGAAGCCGGATTCGTGGGCGACTGGAAGCACTGCTTCTATCAGGCAGGAAAAGCCAAAAACGCCTATACTGCCGCCAATGCGATGATGCGCAGCCGCGAACACGGAAAATGGATTGACTTTTATGCAAACGAGTGTCAAACTGATGTTAAGCAGTCGGCACAGGTCTGCGGCTATCTGATGAGCTTTGCCCGCACCCTCGGCGAAGGCCCGCACTACTACGAGTGGATGCGGGAGTTTAGCGATAGCGAGCAGGACCGCCGCATCATGCTGATCCTGAACACCGACAACCACCCGGACGATGATACCCTCTGGCGGCTGATGGAACAGCGCTGGGGTGAATAACAGCAGAAAGAGGAAAGCCTATGCTCCGCCGCGCAAAACGAAAGTTTCTCGACCTGCCTCTGGCACAGAAATTTGTCAGCATCTTTGCGGTGCTGACCCTGCTCAGCGGTGCGCTGATGATCGGCGCGCTGCATCTGGGTCTTTCGGTGTTTGAGGAAAAGTTCTACGAGAAATCGCTGCAGGAGCTGGATTTCTTTGTACAGCGGGTGGACGATGATATTCAGGATATCGATACCCTGACCCGCAGCATTGCAGTGGATACCAAGATCCAGGAGCAGCTGAACGACCTTTCCAGCGCTGATCCGGAAAAGGCCAGCTACTACTATCTGCTCACGGCGGTGCGTCCGCTGCTGCTGGAAAAGATCTATCAGGACCGGCAGATCAGCAGCCTGCAATACACTGACCTCTACGGGCATACCCTGACCATCGGGCAGGATATGCCAGACCCCGGTGCGGCGCGGCTGACGGCGCTGGAAATGGCTCTGAACACGACGCCCGGCGGTTTTGCACTGGTGGAATCGGATACAGAGGATTACCCGTACATTCTGTGCGGACGGCGCATCCTGCGCAGTCAGGATATGAGCCTGAAAAAGCTGGGCACCATTGTGGTGGCTCTGGATGTGGGAAAATTGCTGGATGGCGAGATCCACAGCCTGTCCAGCAAACCGTCTGAGCTTTATCTTTACAATGGCGCACATCTCGTCTACCACAGCGGCGAAGAAGCGGCATCCGCCTTGCCGCTGGCGGACAGTACGCAGGGCTATCAAATTGCCACCGTGGGCGGAAAGAAATATTTCATCTGCTGGCTGACAAGCTCCCTCACTGGGCTGCGGCTGTGCAGTGTGTTTGACTACCATGAGATTTATGGACAAATCAATGCGGCCCGCAACGCATTGATCTTCGGTGAGTGCGCGATCCTGGTGCTGTTCGCGTGGGTGCTGCTCCACATGGCGCGGCTTGTCACAAAGCCTATCCACACCTTGAGCGAGGCGGTGCAGACTGTTGACCAGCAGGAGGGCAACTTTGCGGCCGCCCGTGCCATGCTGCCTGCCGACCCGGCGGCGGATGAGATCGGCACCCTGACCCGGGAATTTGATTCTATGCTGGGCAAGATCGACACCCTGATCCACGAGAACTACGAAAAGCAGATTCTCTTGCAGGAAACCCGTTACAAGATGCTGCAGGCACAGATCAACCCGCACTTCCTGTACAACACGCTGGGCACGCTGAACTGGCTTGTGAAAGCTGGCAACCGGGAGGATGCCTGCAAGATGATCGTCAGTCTAGGCGATATCCTCCGCGCTGCCCTCAGCCCGCGCCAGAACTCCACCGCCGCCGCTGATGTCCAGCTGGCAAACAGTTACATTGCGATTCAACAGCTGCGCTACAAGAGCCGCGCCCACTTCACGCTGATTTCTTCCGGGGAGCTGGAACAATGGTATCTGCCTCACTTCACCTTGCAGCCGCTGGTGGAAAATGCGATCCACTACGGCGTGGAGGACAGCGATGAAGTCTGTGAGATCAACGTGACCGCACAGGCTGACAGCAACACCCTGACCCTTATCGTCCACAATACGGGTGCGCCTATTGCCCCGGAACGGCTGGCCGAGATCCGCACCTTTACCGTCAAGCCGCAGGGACACGGCATCGGCCTGAAAAATATCTACGAGCGGCTTTCCATGCTGTATGAGGACTTTGTGTTCGATTTTGACAGCGATGAAACGGGAACGACTGTTAAAATTGTACTGCGGCAGGAGGAACTGAAAGCGCCAAAATCCTCGGAAACGCTTGCAAATTTTTGAAGCAAAAAACACCCCCGATCGGGGGTGTTTTTTGCTTTTGGCTGCTCCGCCTGCGGCGTGGCCGCACTGTGGCTTTGTTTACGGTGCTTGCGCACCGCCGCCCTTTCAAGTCCTCTTATCCGCACGGCGGAGTCTTTCCAAAAGGACTATTGCAAAAGAAAAACGACAGCCTTTTTGAAAGCTGTCGTTTAAGAGTGCGGATAAGAGGACTTGAACCTCCACCGAGTTGCCCCGATTAGAACCTGAATCTAACGCGTCTGCCAATTCCGCCATATCCGCATATTCTGTTTTGTTCGTGTGCCGTTCGGCTCGGAACGTTAGTTATTATACCATGAATATGAGAAATGTCAAGCACTATTTTCAAATTTATTCTACAAAAATTCTCTCCAAAATTCAGGCAGTCCGTACAGGGGGAACGGGGCGAAATTTTGGCAGAAGTATGGTACAATAAAAACTGACCGTCCGGCCGGTGTGCGGCGGGGCGAAAAACAACGGAATGAGGGAAACCGAATGTTCAATGTTCTGATCTTTATCATTGGTGCGGGCATCATGTGCTACATGGGGCTGCGCAGTGTGATGCAGCGCCGCCGCCTGCGCACCAAAGGCCAGCGGGTGGATGCCCGGGTAGCCGGCACGGTGCAGAGCCGGGACGGTACGGCCTATGTGCTGGAATTTGCAACAGAAGGCGGCAGCCACCGCCTGCACTACCCCAAGGCGGCCAAGGGCAAAGGCTTTGCGCAGGGGGAGCAGGTCGTTCTGTATTATGATCCGGAAGACCCGGAAAAGATGTATGTGGAAGGCGACAGATCGGTACTGGGTGCCGAGGTGCTGTATTTTGGTCTGGCTGTGGTGCTGCTGGTGCTGATGGCCGACTTTATCCGGTAAGGGAGGGACAATGCCATGAAACTGGAACATGTAGGAATGCCCAAGCCCGGGGACTGCCGGGTGGTGTTTTCGGCCAGCGCCCAGGAGCTGGAGAAAGCGGTGCAGGCCGAACAGGCCGGGCCAAATCCGCCTGCGGAGGAAGAAGACCTGCTGACAGCGGCAGTGAACCGTGCTATCCTGACCGGTTTTTCCACACTGTATGAGGAACTGGTGGAAAAGAACGGTCTTGTGCCGGTGACCGACCCGGATTTTGAGCTGCTGGCGGTCAACCGTGCCGAGGGGTTCCGGGCGGGAGCAGAGTTCTACTGCCTGCCGCCGCTGGAGCTGGAACGTTACACCGGCTTTACCCAGCCCATCCAGCCCCGGCCCATCCGGCAGCTGAGCATTGAGCTGGAGGTCAATACAAAGCACGGCGGGGAAGACCGAGCAGCGGATGCAGAAGGCAAAGCTGCCCTGCGCCGCCGGGTGGCAGAGCAGATCTATGCAAAGCGCTGTGAGCAGGCAAAGGAACTGGCCCGGCGGGAGCTGGTCTATCAGCTGGGTGGCTGCGTGAAAGGTGCCCTGCCCAAGCAGCTGGTGGCAGGCAATTACTTTGCTGAGCAGCGGAACTTCAACCTGCGGATGCAGGCCAACAACATCAACTTTGACCAGTACCTCAAGGTGCGGAACCAGACCGTGGAGCAGTTCCGGGCGGAACTGCACGCCCAGGCAGAGCAGAAGCTGCGGGGCAATCTGGGCCTTTTGATGGTGGCAGAAAAAGAACACCTCTGGCCCGGCGATGCTGAGGTGGAGGCCGCGCTGGCAGGCTGGAAAGGGGAGCGTACCTTCCCGGCCAATGATCGGCGCAAGGTGCGGCAGGCCCTTGCCAGCCGCCGGGCAGCGGAGTTTGTGGAAGCACATTCCACTCTGCTTCCCCCGCCGGAGGAACCCATCATCGAAAAACTGGTATAAAAAATGGGAGCTGTCATGCTGACAGCTCCCATTTTTGTTGTTGATTTACGTCTCCACACCCTCAAACTGGCTGTTGTAGAGCTTGGCGTAGAAGCCGCCCTGTGCCAGCAGGGAGTCGTGATCGCCCTGCTCCACGATGTGGCCGTCCTTCATCACAAGGATGACATCGGCCTCGCGGATGGTGGACAGGCGGTGGGCCACAATAAAGCTGGTGCGGCCCTGCATCATCCGGGCAAAGGCGGCCTGGATGCGCACCTCGGTGCGGGTATCGATGGAGGAAGTGGCTTCGTCCAGGATCAGCATGGGGGGCAGGCAGAGCATCACGCGGGCGATGCAGAGCAGCTGCTTCTGGCCCTGGCTGATGTTGCCGCCGTCCTCAGCGATCACCGTGTCGTAACCGTTGGGCAGGCGGCGGATAAAGCTGTCGGCGTGGGCGGCCTTGGCGGCTGCCACGATCTCCTCGTCGGTGGCGTCGGGCTTGCCGTAGGCAATGTTCTCGCGCACGGTACCGGCCCGCAGCCAGGTCTCCTGCAGCACCATGCCGTAGCTGCCGCGCAGGGAAGCGCGGGTCACGTTCCGGATATCCTCACCGGCCACCTCAATGGAGCCGCCGTTGACATCGTAGAACCGCATGAGCAGGTTGATGAGAGTGGTCTTGCCGCAGCCGGTGGGGCCGACGATGGCAATGCGCTGGCCGGGCTTGACATCCAGGTTCAGGCCCTCGATGAGCGGGCGGTCGGGCAGATAGCGGAAGGAGACATCCTTCAGCTCCACATGGCCGTCGGTGTGCAGGGGCTGGGCGTTCTCGGCCTCAGGCACCTGATCTTCTGCATCCAGCAGTTCAAAGACGCGGGCTGCGCAGGCCAGTGCATTCTGCAGCTCAGTGACCACGCCGGAGATCTCGTTGAAGGGCTTGGTGTACTGGTTGGCGTAGTTCAGGAAGATGCTCAGCTGACCGATGGTGATGCCGCCTGCCACAGCGTAGATGGCACCCACCAGACCAACGCCTGCATACACGATGTTGTTCACAAAGCGGGTGGCGGGGTTGGTCATGCTGGAGAAGAAGATGGCCTTCAGGCTCACGTCCTGCAGGCGGTGGTTCACATCGTCAAAGGCTTCCAAGCTCTCGGCCTCATGGCCAAAGGCCTGCACCACTTTCTGGCCCTCGATCATCTCGTTGACCAGGGCGGTCTGCTCGCCGCGCACGGTACTCTGGCCCTGGAAGTATTTGTAGCTGCGCTTGGCCAGAAAGCTTGCCACCAGAAGGCTCAGCGGGGTGATGCAGACCACCACCAGCGTGATGGGCACATTCTCCTTGAGCATGAACAGCAGGGTGCCAAAGATGGTCAGCAGGCCCGAGAACAGCTGGGTGAAGCCCATCAGCAGGCCGTCGGCAAAGGTATCCACATCGGCCACCATCCGGCTCACGATGTCGCCGGAGGGGTGGCTGTCGAGGTAGGAGAGGGGCAGGGTCTGGATCTTGCGCAGGGCTGCATTGCGCAGGTCACGGCTGACCGAGAAGGTGATGCGGTTGTTGCAGACGCTCAGCAGCCACTGCGCAAAGGCGGCCACAACGGCCACGGCAATGATCTGGAAGATGATGTGCAGCACACCGGAGAAATCCACGGTGCCCTTGCCCAGCATCAGGTCAATGGCATTGCCGCACAGGATGGGGATATACAGCTGGGCAGCCACGCTCACGGCGGCCACGATCAGGCTGCACACCACAAAAAAGCTGTAAGGACGGATCTTCTCAAGCACCCGCTGGAGCGTTGCCTTGCGCTGTTCCGGGGTCAGCTTACTTTTTGCTTTTGCACTCATTTCTGCGCATCCCCTTTCTTGAACTGGCTGGCATAGAGC
>CAVDVT010000055.1:0-5089 GCA_963612415.1 bacterium
CGCCGCAGCCGGTACCGACCAGCACGGGGATGAAGCTCTTACCGGACAGGCCGAACTTGCGGAAGATACGGTCCATGATGAAGGCGACACGGGACATATAGCCGATGTCCTCCAGAATGGACAGCAGGAAGAACAGAACCAGCATCTGGGGAACGAAGCCCAGAACTGCGCCGACACCGGCGACGATACCGTCCATGATCAGGCCGTACAGCCAGCCTGCCACGCCGATGCTCTCCAGGAAGCCGCCCAGAGCGTCGGGGACGATCTCACCGAACAGAACATCGTTGGTCCAGTCGGTAGCAAAGGAGCCAATGGACCAGCCGCCATCTGCAATGGAGGTGCCCATGGACAGGGAGTACATCAGGAACATGACCAGTGCGAAGATGGGCAGAGCCAGCACACGGTTGGTCACGATCTGGTCGATCTTATCGGAAATGGTCAGATGCTCCACACGGGCCTTCTTCTTGACGGCCTTGTCCACCACGCCGTTGATGTAGGCGTAGCGCTGGTTGGTGATGATGCTCTCAGCGTCATCGTCCATCTCAGTCTCGCAGTCCTTGATATGCTCGTCGATGTGAGCGACCAGGGCCTTGTCGAGCTTCAGCTCCTCCATGACCTTCTCGTCACGCTCGAACAGCTTGACAGCGTACCAGCGCAGGAAGCGGTCATCGACCTTGCCCTGAATGGACTCCTCGATGTGAGCGATGGCATGCTCAACGCTGCCGGTAAAGACGTGGGGCAGCTCGCCGGCCTTCTTCTTCTGAGCGGCGGCAACAGCAGCCTTGGCAGCAGCCTCGGTGCCCTCGCCCTTCAGAGCGCTGATCTCGACAGCCTGGCAGCCCAGCTCATTGCTCAGCTTCTTCAGGTCGATCTTATCGCCGTTCTTGCGGACCAGGTCGATCATGTTCACAGCCATGACCACGGGGATGCCCAGCTCGATCAGCTGGGTGGTCAGGTAGAGGTTACGCTCGATGTTGGTGCCGTCGATGATGTTCAGGATGGCGTCGGGCTTCTCCTTGACCAGATAAGTACGGGAGACAACTTCTTCCAGAGTGTAGGGAGACAGGGAGTAGATACCGGGCAGGTCCTGGATGATGACATCCTTGTCGCCCTTCAGCTTGCCTTCCTTCTTTTCCACCGTAACGCCGGGCCAGTTGCCCACGTACTGGTTGGAGCCGGTCAGGTTATTGAACAGGGTAGTCTTACCGCAGTTCGGGTTGCCGGCCAGTGCAATTTTAATGCTCATTGCGTGTCCTTTCCTCTCTTTGGAATCAAACCACTTCGATCATTTCAGCGTCGGCCTTGCGCACACTCAGCTCGTAGTTGCGCACGGTCAGCTCCATGGGGTCACCCAGGGGGGCAACCTTGCGGACATAGATCTCAACACCCTTGGTGATGCCCATGTCCATGATGCGGCGCTTGACCGGGCCTTCGCCATGCAGGCGGGCCACGGTGCAGGTCTCACCGACCTTCACGTCTTTCAGAGTCTTCATGAAATATCCTCCTCTACTTGTCTTTTATTCAGAGACCATTCCAGTGTCGGAGCAGGTCCCAAACAGCGCTTTTGGCGCTGCTCAGCCGATCATAATGCGGTTGGCCATGGTTTTGTCGAGTGCCAGGCGGCTTTCCTTGACCTGAACGATCAGGTTGCCTGCGATCTCGTTGACCACGGTAACTTCGCTCTCCACCACAAAACCAAGCTCTGCCAGATGCAGGCGCACTTCGTCTTTGCCGGTGATCTTCTTGATGGTGACGGTCTCGCCCGCCTTGGCCATCGTCAGAGGCATCATAACGTTCCACTCCCCTTTTTCTGATTTTGTTTTGGATGCGCTGGTTGCTCCGCAGCAGTTAGTCAGGCGGAACTATCAGCGTAGATAGTTTATACTTACTAACCTTTTTTGTCAACAATTTTTTCATATTTGAAAGTTAGTTCGTAGGAACAAACAGATTTTTTGCCGCATCTTTTCCTTTGTTTTGGGCAGTTTCAACAACGACTAACTCAGCTTTTTGAAGGAGTTGTAGGATACTTTCAGGAATCCAAATTTCAAGCTTCCAGACGATGCTGCGTTTGATTTTACGCACAAATGACACAGCCGCCCGCTGCAGGGGTCAAAGCTGCAACGGACGGCCGCGTGTCAAAAGGAGGATTTCTTCCCGCCGGAGCGTGGTGGTTCCAGCGGGCGCCAGGATAAAAAGAGAGTATTGGTAGAGAATGACAAATTCAAGCCGCCACAGCAAGGCGGAAAATAGGAGTGCCCGCATGGAACAGGCGCAGGTAGACCCGCGTACATTTGTTCAGCTGGGCAAAATGCCGTGCGGCGGCATCGGGGTCGCCGTAGGCTTTCCAGCAGCCGCAGCAGGTAAAGTTGCGGCCCTGATTTTCGATAAAGCCCACCACATCGGTGAGCGGATAACCAAGAAACACGCCGATCTCATGGGGAAAATCGGCATCACAGCACAGCCGCCGGGACAGCTGACGCAGCAGGCTGTCGCAGTCGGAAGTATCTGCCGGAAGCAGGTAACCTTCCCGGCTCAGGAAAGACCGTACCGCTTCATCTGCCAGTACCTGGCGCAGTCGGCTCTCACGGTAAACGTAAATGAGGTACCGATGGGTGTGAACGCAGCCCTTGAGAACACGGACTTTCAGGCCCTTTTCCCCCAGCTGCTCATTCCAGCGGCGCACCCGGGCGGCCAGATCAGCGCAGTCCCGTGTCTCGTACCGGAACAATCCAGCAGGCTTCAGGCTTGCCAGCACCGGTGCGCACTGCTCGATCATCACGGTCTCAAAATTACGCTCCATGGCCGGTTTCCTCCGCTTCGTTCTCTTTCCGGGAAAGCGTTCCCCGCCGCTGTCCATTCTATTCAGACGCAGAAGTTAGATATTCCTAACCTCAGTTTCAAAAAGAACGCGGTACAGGCTGTCGGCCTGCTGACCGCTTCGTGGTTAGTCATTTCTAACGTGGCATAATCTTACCACAGCTTCCGGAGAGTGTCAAGGGTTTTTGAAAAGTTTTTCGCAGGAATTTTCCGGCTGGTTCTTCCCAAGTACGTGTGATATACTTTGCTTTATAATGCAATCCCTAGAGAGATTTATTGGCTGCTGCCTTTGGAGGAAAACAACATGACCTTTACCCCGTTTGAAACCGCCCGGCTCCGCCTGCGCCCGCAGGAAGCACGGGATGCCGGATTTGCTCTCTGTATCTGGGGCGACCCCGTCACCGGAAAATATCTGTCCGACCCGGCGCTGGATGATATCGACGACTTGAACGAATACATGGAGCTGCTCCGCCACCTGAGCGAAAGCACCGATTGCTATTACATCATTGCAGAAGATAAAGCGACCTGCCAGCCCATTGGCACCTGCTGTGCCGTCATCAAGGATGGCGGCTCCTGCTGGGACATTGGCTATTGCATCCATCCAACCTGCTGGCGCAAGGGCTATGCCAAAGAAATGGTAGGGGCTCTGGTGCAGTTCGGCGCGCAGAAGGGCGTCAAGACTTTTCTGGCCGACGTTGCCGCTGAAAATGCCGGCTCCTGCGGCGTCATGCACGCTCTGGGTTTCACCCCCGCTGAGAATGGAACCTTCCACCGAAGCGGTTCAAAAACCGAATATCAGAATCTGACCTTCAAAAAGCAGCTGTAATGCTTTTCATTGCAAGCCGTCGAAATTTCTGTTATACTAAAAATGCCGCCAGAAACGGCGGCAAAGGTGCTGTGTCCAAAACGCAGGCGGCAGCCCACTTGCCGGTACCCAGGTGCCGGGAATGGCTGGTTTCTTGAAAAGTTGCCCGCTCCCCGGACACCCAAGGGGGGAAAGGGGGTGAGGACCATGAGTTTTTCGGATGTTGCTGTTTTGCTGACTCTGATCGGCGGAACGATTTTTGTAACGTTTCAAATTACATGGACAATCGCCACAAGCGATAAAAAACGCAAGAAAAAATGACCGCCTCGAAGTTCCCCAACCCAGAGCGGTCAATTTTTCTTGACTAATATGGCAAGGGGCTAGTCGTTTGCGGACCAGCGCCTTTTCTATTTGCAGTATAGTCAATTTTTCACGTTTTGTCAAGAAGGAGCTGTTCCGGACGCTTATGATCTCAACCAACCTCTCCACGCTTGTGGAAAACATTGCTTCTCTACTAGCTGCGCACCCGGACCGCCCGGTGCTGGTGGCACTGGATGGCCGGTGCGGCAGCGGCAAGACAACCCTGGCGGCGCAGCTGGCCGGGCAGTTTCCACAGAGCATCACCGTGCATACCGATGACTTCTACCTGCCCCCTTCTGACCGTGCGGCGGGCTGGGAATACATTCCCTGCGCCAACATGGATCTGGCCCGTCTGCGCACAGAGGTGCTTGCCCCTGCACGGGCCGGTCAGGCTGTTCCCTACCGGGCTTACTCCTGCCGGGAAGGTGCTTACCTGCCAGAGCAGCTGCTTGCACCCCAGCCGCTTGTGATCGTGGAAGGCAGTTACAGCTGCCATCCTTCCCTTGCAGACTGCTATGACCTGAAGGGATTCGTCACCTGTTCCAAAGCGGAACAGACCCGCCGCCTGCAGGCCCGGGAGGGGGAGCGTTACCCCAATTTTGCCGCCCGCTGGATTCCGTTGGAGGAAGGGTATTTTGCAGAATA
The DNA here is from genome assembly GCA_963612415.1 of bacterium. GTDB lineage: Bacteria > Bacillota > Clostridia > Oscillospirales > Ruminococcaceae > Faecalibacterium. Next base: position 4,628 of record CAVDVT010000055.1, read on the forward strand.
TAATACTGCGGAAACTGCAGATGTGATCCTTGATACGACCTGTTAATTTTTTGCAAATTCCCCCTGCTGTCCTCTCCAAACTTTGCGCGAAATATGCTATATTTAAGATGATATCAAAATTTCCCGAAGCAAGGAGAAGCGTATGGAACATTTTGTGGAATTTGAGGATGTTTCCAAATATTATCAGACCGGCAGCGTGCGCATTGCAGCCGCCGACCATCTGAATTTCTACGTGGACAAGGGCGAGTTCTGCATCATCGTGGGGCCTTCCGGTGCAGGCAAGACCACCCTGCTGAACATTCTGGGCGGCATGGACACCTGCGACGAGGGTCATGTCTGGCTGGACGGGCAGGATGTGAGCCACTTTTCCGAGAAAGAGCTGACTACCTACCGCCGGTACGATGTGGGCTTTGTGTTCCAGTTCTACAATCTGGTGCAGAACCTGACCGCACTGGAAAATGT
>CAVDVT010000055.1:5119-8009 GCA_963612415.1 bacterium
TGGCCAGTGAGATCTGCCGCGACCCGCTGGACCCCGCCGCCACGCTGGAAAGCGTGGGCCTTGGCGAACGACTGAACAATTTCCCGGCCCAGCTTTCCGGCGGTGAGCAGCAGCGGGTGTCCATTGCCCGCGCCCTTGCCAAGAACCCCAAACTCCTGCTCTGCGACGAGCCCACCGGCGCGCTGGACTACAAGACCGGCAAGCAGGTGCTGGCCCTGCTGCAGCGCACCTGCCGCGAGACCGGCCGCACCGTCATCGTCATCACCCACAACACGGCCCTGACCGCCATGGCCGACCGGATCATTCAGGTCAAGAGCGGCCAGATCCTTTCCAACAAGGTCAACGAGCATCCCGTTCCGGTGGAACAGATCGAGTGGTGATACCATGAAGAAAAGTTATCGCAAAAACATCCTGCGGGAGCTGAAAAGCAGCAGGAGCCGCTTTCTGTCCCTGTTTGGCATTGTGGCCCTGGGGGTGATGATGCTCACCGGCCTGATGAGCTTTGCCCCCAGCATGCGCACCGCCGGGCAGAAATATTATTCGGAGCAGAACGTCTTCGACCTGCGGGTACTTTCCACACTGGGCCTTTCGGAGGACGACATTGCTGCGATCCGGTCTACCGAGGGCGTCAGCGCTGTGATGCCCGTGAAATATCTGGACGCCGTGGGCCGGTGGTCTACCTCAACCGATGGAGCTGTGCTGCGGGTGCAGCAGATGCCCGCCGACCCGGACGCTGAAACGGAAGACAACATGAACCGGCTGACCCTGCTGGAAGGCCGGATGCCTGAAGCCGCCGACGAGTGTGTGGTTCAGGTGCTGGGCCACGGAGATGCCATTCCGCTGGGCACCGTACTGACCCTGCCCGAGGACACCGAGAACATCCGCCGCACGGAATACACCGTGGTGGGCCGGGTGCAGGACCCACAGTATTTCTCCGCCAGTCAGGAGACCACCACCGCAGGCGATGGTGTACTGGACGCCTTTGTATTCGTGCAGAACGGTGAACTGACTGCCGATTATTATACCGTGTGTTATCTCAAAGTTGCAGATGCCGCGCAGTATGACAATTACAGTGATGAATATCAGGCGGCAGTGGACAACGTGGCAGACCGGCTGGAGGCCATCAGCGAGGAACAGTGCGTCACCCGCCGGGCCCAGCTCATTGATGACGCCAACGCCAAACTGAACGACGCTAAACAGACTTACAGCGAACAGAAGGCCGAGGCTGAACGGCAGTTTGCAGAAGCGGAGCAGAAACTGGACGACGCGCAGAAACAGCTGGATGCCGCCAAGGCCCAGCTGGATGCAGGCGAAGCGGAACTGGCTGCCCAGAAAGCAGCCCTGCCCGACACCATGCAGAGCGGTGCCGACACGCTGGTGAGCAGCGAGGAACAGGTGCTGGAATTTGAGGATCAGCTCCAGCAGATCGAACTTCTGGTCAACCTGAAACAGGTGGCCGACCCGCTGCTGGGCTACGCCGAGACCGCCCTGAACAACGCCCAGAAGGCGCTGGACGAGGCCGAGCCGGAAGATGAGGAATACACTGAGCTGCGGGATGCCCTTGCCAAGGCGCAGGATGCCTACGACAACATCAACGGCCAGCTGAACGGTTATCAGGCCCAGCTGGATGCGGGCAAGCAGCAGATGTACGCTCAGGGCCTCATCTCCTCCCCCACCCTGTCCAACACAGCCCTTGTCACGGAGGCCAAAGCAGCCCTGCGCAGGATGAAACTGCAGCTGATGCAGGGCCAGCTCCAGCTCACCACCGGCACCGCCACGGCCTACACCCAGTTTGAAGCCGCCCGCACCCAGCTGGACGAAGGCTGGGCGGAATACAACTCCGGCCAGGAGCAGCTGGACGCTTCCCGCACCGAATACGAGACCCAGAAGGCCGACGCAGAGCAGAAGCTTGCTGACGGCCAGCAGCAGATCACCGACGCCGAAGAACAGATCGCAGACATCCAGAACGGCGAGTGGTATGTGCTGGACCGGGGCAGCTCCATGAGCCTTGTCACCTTTGAACAGTACGCTGACCGGATGGACGCCATTGCCCGGGTATTCCCGGTGTTCTTCTTCCTGGTGGCGGCACTGGTGGCTTCCACCACCATGACCCGCATGGTGGATGAGAACCGCCTGCAGCTGGGCACCCTGAAAGCGCTTGGCTATTCCAGCCTGAGCATTGCAGGCAAATACCTGCTGTATGGCATTGCCGCCAGTGTGCTGGGCAGCATTGCCGGCATGATCGTGGGCTTTGTGGTCTTCCCCACCATCATCTGGTACGCTTACCGCACCGTGATGTTCACCATTCCCACCTTCACGCTCCACTTCTATCCCGGCATGGCACTGGGCAGTGTCGCCATCAGTGCTTCGGTCATCGGGCTTGCCACCTGGCAGGCCTGCCGCGCCAGCCTGAAAGAAAAGACCGCCGCCCTGCTGCTGCCCCGTGCCCCTGTGGCAGGCAAGCGGATCTTCCTGGAATACCTGACTCCGCTGTGGAAACGGATGAGCTTCTCCCAGAAGACTACCGCCCGCAACCTGTTCCGGTATAAAAAGCGCTTCTTTATGACCGTGCTGGGTGTGGCGGGCTGCACGGCCCTGCTGCTCATCGGCTTTGGCATCCAGGATTCCCTGCTGCCCATGCTGACCAAGCAGACCACCGAGCTGACCCATGCCGACCTGACCATCTCCCTGAGCGACGAAAAGGCGCTGACACTGGAAAATGGCCTTGCCGACCTGCTGGATTCGGACTCCGGCATGGCCAGCTGGGGCAGCTACTACACCAAGAGCGTCACCATCTACAACGCCGCAGGCGAGAAGGACACCGTGAGTCTGGTTGCTGCTGAGGACGAGACCCAGATGACCCAGTATTTCACCTTCCGCACCCGGAAGG
>CAVDVT010000056.1:0-8000 GCA_963612415.1 bacterium
CATCCCGGCCCCGGCGCAGGATGTCATCTGCCTGGGCATCAACTATATGGCCCACTCGGACGAGGCGGAAAAATACTCTGCCGATGCTTTTGCCACAAAGCATCAGGATGCCATCTATTTTTCCAAGCGGGTCACCCGTGCGGTGCCGGACGGCGGAGCCATTGAAGCCCACACCGACCTTGTGAAGAAGCTGGACTATGAGTGTGAGCTGGCCGTGGTGCTGGGCCGCGATGCCCGGGATGTGCCTGCCGGTCAGACGAAGGACTATGTGTTCGGCTATACCATCCTCAACGATGTGTCGGCCCGGGATGTGCAGACCGCCCATAAGCAGTGGTATTTTGGCAAGAGCCTGGATGGCTTTACCCCCATGGGCCCCTGCATCGTGACCGCAGACGAGTTTGCGGACTACCCGCCTAAACTGGACATCCGCAGCTATGTCAACGGCAAAAAACGGCAGGACTCCAACACGGCCCTGCAGATCTTTGATATCGATCATGTGATCGCGGAGCTTTCGCAGGGGATGACCCTGAAGGCGGGGACCATCATTGCCACCGGCACCCCGGCGGGGGTCGGCATGGGCATGGACCCGCCGCAATTCCTTGTGCCCGGCGATGTGGTGAAATGTGAGATCGAGGGCATTGGTGCGATCACCAACCCTGTGAAGTAAAGCAAAAAAGGATGCTGCGGCCGCAGCATCCTTTTTGCTTTATAGCTCTATCATTCAGAACTTAATCGTTGTCAGTTCATGGGGATAGTGGTTCAGCACCTCGCAGCCGGTCTCAGTGACCAGCACCAGATCTTCGATGCGGACACCGAACTTGCCGGGCAGGTAGATGCCCGGTTCAATGGAAAAGCACATGCCGGGCGTTACCACGTTCTGGTTGGCGGCAGAGACATCCCCGGCTTCGTGGTCTTCCAGGCCAATGAAGTGGCCCAGACGGTGGTTGAAGCAGGGGCCGTATCCGGCTTCGGTGATGAGATCCCGGGCAGCGGCGTCGATGTCGCAGAGCCGGACGCCGGGTTTGACCAGTGCTTCTGCCGCAGCCTGCGCCTGCCGTACCAGCTCATAGACGGCGCGCTCCTCCTCACTGGGTTCACCGGTGAAAAAAGTGCGGGTCATGTCAGAGCAGTAGTCGTGGTAGACGCCGCCCACATCGATCAGCACGCACTGCCCGGCGGTCAGGGGCGTGTCGTCGTTGTCGTGGTGGGGGTCGGCGGCATGGGGGCCAAAGCCGCAGATGGGCGTGAAGCTGACGCCGGAACAGCCGTGGGCGGCGTAGATGCCCCGGATGGCGTCGGCCATTTCCTTCTCGGTGATGCCGGGGCGGATCAGGGCCTTGAACTCTGCCATACAGTCGTCGTTGACTTTGGAAGAAGCCCGCATGGCCTCCTGTTCGGCCGCGTCCTTCACGGCACGGGCATCGTCGCAGGCGGCAGATGCGCTGCGGTAGGCAGGGGCTGCGTTCAGCTCCATCAGCCGGAGGAGGAACCGGGCGGGCCAGTTCTTGTCGATGCCAAGGGGCTTGTCCCGCTCCAGCCAGGGCAGCAGTTTGGCCGGGGCATCCTCACCGTCGGAGAAGTTCTCCACGGGGATGCCGGCTTCCGGCTGGCCGAACAGTGCATTGACAAAAAGCCGGTGCGCACCGTCGGCCCGCAGCAGCAGCGCCAGCATCCGCTCGCCCGGGTTCAGCCGGACGCCGGTCAGATAAAAGAGGGTGGGCGGGTCGCTGACGATCATCTGGGTCAGGCCCTGCGCAGCAAGGTTTTTCACCACGCGCTCTACGCGGGCAGCATAAAGTTCAGTCATAAAAATATCCTTTCTGTAATTTTTGGCTTAAAATAAATGATTTGTTTTTGAAAACGGGAAAATTGTTCGCTTGTTCATAAATGATTCATATTAAATTCATATACAGTTCACGCACTTCCGGTATATGTAGGGCAACGAAGGCGCACAGCGCGCCGTATCCCTTACACAGTATAGCACGGCAAACCTCAAAAATGAACTGCCGATGCGTGAGGAAAGGAATTGGAACACTATGAAGATTGGTTTTACAGAGCTGATCCTGGTCGTGATCGTGGCCTTTGTGGTCATCGGCCCGGACAAGCTGCCTGAGTACGCCCGCAAGTTCGGCAAGATGATGCGCGAACTGCGCAAGTACACCGGCGCTGCTTCCGAGGAGATCCAGAAGAATGTGGTCGAGCCCCTGAACGAGATCCAGGCTCCCATCAAGGAGGCCGTTGCTCCCCTGACGGACCTGAAGAAGGACATCGACGACAGCATGAAGGATGTCACCAAGAGCTTTACCAACATCGGCAAGACCAGCAAGGAAGAAGCCAAGAAGGCTGAGGAAGCCGAAGAAGTGGCGGAGCTGGACGATGTGGTGGAGGAGCTGCCCGAGGAGCCTGCCAAGGCTGAGGATGCTCCCGCCGAAAAGGCTGAGTCGGCTGCAGAGCCTGTGAAGGCCGAGGAGCCCAAGGCAGAGGAAAAGCCCGCTGAGGCTCCTGCTGCAGAAGAAGCTCCCGCTGCCGAAGCTGCTCCTGCGGAGGAAGCCGCTGAAGCTGCCCCTGCCGAAGAAGCAAAGGCCTAAGTACATGAATGCACCCGCGCCCGCGGTTGTAGGATAAAACGTTATTCAGCCCGCCCAAAAGCGGCGCGGCAAAAGTAAAAAGGAGATTATTATTATGAGAATCGGACCTCAGGAGCTTATCATCGTTCTGATCATCGTTCTGGTCATCTTTGGACCCAAGAACCTGCCGAAGCTGGGCAAGATGTTCGGCAAGACCATGAAGAACTTCAAGGAAGGCATGGACGACGTCGATGACGACGGCGAAGTCAAGAAGGCTGACACCAAGACCGAAGAAAAGGCCGAGAAGAAGGACGAGGAGTAATCCGTGGCAACAAACGTTAAGCGCAAAAAGAAAGCCGAAGTCATGGAAGACGACGGCAGCATGACGCTGACCGGACATCTGAAAGAGCTGCGGAACCGGCTGATCATCTGCGCGGTGGTGTTTGTGGTAGGCGTGATCGGCTTCCTAGCCATTTCGGACAAGCTGATCGACCTGCTGACGGCCATGGCAATGAATGCGAACTACACCTTCGTGTTCCTGGCCCCGCAGGAAAAGCTGATGCAGTATTTCCGGGTGTCGCTGGTGGCAGCTGTCATCGTGACCATCCCGGTGGCGCTGTACCAGATCTATGCCTTTGCAAAGCCGGGTCTGAAGCGGAGCGAGAGCTTCTTCTTCCGGCTGGTGCTGGTGTTTGGTCTGGTGCTGTTCTGCATCGGTGTCCTGTTTGCTTACAAGATCACCCTGCCGTTCATGCTGAACTTCCTCGTGACGCTGGAAGGCACCGATTATATCACGGCCTCCATCAGCATCGAGAGCTACATCAACCTCTGCATGACCATGTTCATCATCTTCGGCTGTGTGTTTGAGATGCCTCTGGTCACCATCATTCTGGCCAAGATGGGCATTGCAAATCCCGAGATTATGAAGAAGGGCCGCGGCGTTGCCATCGTCCTGATCTTCCTGATCGCAGCCATCATCACCCCGCCCGACATCGTGTCGCAGTGCTTTGTGGCAATTCCCATGTGCCTGCTGTACTTTGTCAGCATCTTCCTCAGCGGCGTGTTCTACAAGCCCCGTGAAGAAGATGACGATGAGGATGAAGAAGACGACGACTCCGACGAGGAGTAAGTTTTTCCAAGGCTTTCTGGCCCTCCCATTGCGGGAGGGCTTTTTGTCTGCCAAAAATCCGGTTTGATTTTCGGCTTTTTGTATAAATCACGGCAAGCCCACTGCTTTTTGCGGCGGAGTATGTTATAATAAAAACGATACGAAAAACCGGCGCAGGGCGCCGTGAAAAGGGGTAAATGATTATGAAAGAATACGCATTTGGCATTGATCTGGGCGGTACCACGGCCAAGGTGGGCCTGTTTACCACTTCCGGTGCGCTGCTGGAAAAGTGGGAAGTGCCCACCGACACCTCCAACGCCGGGGAACACATTCTGGAGAACCTGGCCGATGCCATTCAGGGCAAGATGAAGGAAAAGGAGATCCCGGCAGAGCAGGTCGAGGGCGTGGGCATTGGTGTGCCCGGCCCCGTGCTGGACTCCAGCATCGTGCCCATCGTCTGCGCAAACCTGGGCGGCTGGGGCGAGCGGAATGTTTCCGCCCAGCTGTCCGGCCTGCTGGACGGCATGAAGGTCATGGTGGGCAACGACGCCAATGTGGCTGCACTGGGTGAGATCTGGATGGGAACCGCCAAGGGCTGCCGCAGCGCGGTCATGGTCACGCTGGGCACCGGCGTGGGCGGCGGCGTCATCGTCAACGGCAAGGTCATCGACGGTGCCCACGGTGCCGGCGGCGAGATCGGCCACATCACCGTCAACCGCCACGAGACGGCCACCTGCGGCTGCGGCAAGCACGGCTGTCTGGAACAGTATTCCAGCGCCACCGGCGTGGTCCGCTGCATGAAGAAGCTGCTGGACGAGAGCCCGGACACCCCCTGCGTGCTGCGCGGCAAGGCGTTTGAGGCCAAGGATGTCTTTGATGCCGCCCGCAATGGCGATGCCCTTGCCGCCCGCGAGGTGGACGAGATGACCGATACGCTGGGCATGGCACTGGCTTCCATTGCCGCCACTACCGACCCGGAGATGTTCCTTGTGGGCGGCGGCGTGGCCCGCGCAGGCGATGTCCTGTTCGATCCGCTGGTCAAGCACTTCAAGACCTACGCCTTCCGCTCCTGCCGTGAGACCCCCATTAAGGCTGCCAGCCTTGGCAATGACGCCGGCATCTACGGCGCCGTGCGGCTCATCGTTGGGGAATAAAAGGAGAGCCCCATGGCCTCAAGCAAGGAATATCTGCAATACATTCTGGAGCAGCTGTCGGGGCTGGAAGATGTCACTTTCCGCGCAATGATGGGGGAGTACATCCTCTATTACCGCGGCAGGATCGTGGGCGGTATCTATGACGATCGTCTGCTGGTGAAGCCGACAAAATCTGCTCTGGCCATGATGCCAGATGCGGCACATGAGCTGCCCTATGAGGGCGCGAAGGAAATGCTTCTGGTGGAAGAAGTGGACGATAAAGCCTTTCTGACCGGGCTGTTCAACGCTATGTTCGATGAACTGCCCGCACCGAAGCCCAAAAAGAAGAAAAAGTGACCATCATTTTTCCACAACAAAACGCGGGACTGTTGAAAATTCAGCAGTCCCGCGTTTTTGATATTGCAATTATTTCTGATACTGGATGCTGTCCTGTTCGGTGATGGGGCGCAGCACCTTGCAGGGGTTGCCCACGGCAACCACACCGGAGGGAATATCCTTTGTGACCACGCTGCCCGCGCCGATGACGGTGTTGGAACCGATGGTGACGCCGGGCAGAATGGTGACATCCCCGCCCAGCCAGACGTTATCGCCCAGTGTGATGGGCTTGGTGGTCTCCAGACCGCGGTTGCGTTCTTCCGGCAGCAGGGGATGGATGGCCGTGTACATGCCGCAGTTCGGGCCGATGAAGCAGTGCTTTCCGATGGTGATCTTTGCGCAGTCCATCAGGTAGGCTCCATGGTTGATGTAGGTGCCTTCCCCGATGAAGCAGTTGTAGCCGTAGTCCGTGTAAAAATGCGGCAGAATGACCACATCCTCGGCCACGTGGGGAAACAGCCGGTGCAGAAGCTCCGCCCGCTTGGCCTTTTCCGAAGGGCGGGTCTGGTTGAACTCAGTATAAATTTCTTCAGCTTTTTCCCGCTCGGCACAGATCTCCGGGTCGTAGTTTGCATCATACCACAGGCCCGCTTCCCATTTTTCGCGTTCTGTCATAGGGTGCCTCCTGTTACAGCGTATCTTCGCCGGGCAGCTGGTTCCACAGGCGGTAGTAGACGCCCTGCTTTGCCAGCAGCTCGTCGTGGGTGCCGGATTCCACAATGCCCTCGGAGCCCAGAACCAGGATGCGGTCATAGTTCTTGATGGTGGTCAGCCGGTGGGCGATGGTCAGGGTGGTGCGGCCATGAGCCAGTTTTTCCAGGCTCTGGCCTACCAGGATCTCGCTCTCGTTGTCCAGAGCGCTGGTGGCTTCGTCCAGAATGAGGATGGGCGGGTTCTTCAGGAACACCCGGGCAATGGCGATGCGCTGCTTCTGGCCGCCGGAAAGCTTGACGCCGCGCTCACCCACGTAGGTGTCAAAGCCGTCCTTCAGGGCCAGAATGAACCGCTCTGCGCCCGCCAGCCGGGCGGCTTCCATGATCTCCTCCCGTGTGGCGCCGGGCTTGCCGTAGGCAATGTTATCCGCTACCGAGCCGCTGAACAGGTACACATCCTGCTGGACGATGCCGATGTCCTGCCGCAGGCTTCTGAGGGTGACGCGCTGGATGTCCTGCCCGTCGATGTAGATGTGGCCGCTGGTCACATCGTAAAAGCGAGGGATCAGGTTGCACAGGGTGGTCTTGCCGCCGCCGGAGGGGCCCACAAGGGCCAGCCGCTCACCGGCCTTAATGTCCAGACTGACGTGGTGCAGCACCTTGTTGTGGTCGTCCGGATATTCAAAGCTCACGTCGTCGAACCGGATGGCACCGGGGCCGGGCTGCAGAGGTTTGGCGTCCGGGGCGTCGTGGATGGGCACCGGCGTGTCCATGATCTCGGCAAAGCGCTCGATGCCGGTCATGCCGCGCTGGAACTGCTCGGCAAACTCCACGATGCGGCGGATGGTGGCGATGAGGGTGGTCACATAGAGCATATAGGCCACCAGATCACCGGCCGTGATCTTGCCGTACACCAGCGACAGGCCGCCCGCCAGAATGACCACCAGATACATCAGGCCGTCGAACAGGCGGGTGGAGGTGTTGAAGGCGGCCATGGCGTAGTAGCCCAACGTTTTGATGTGTTCAAAGTCCTTGTTGCCCTGCTCGAATTTGGCCCGCTCCTGATCCTCAGCGGCAAAGGCCTTGACCACGCCCTGCCCCAGCAGGCTGTCCTCGATGGTGGCGTTCAGCTCACCGATCTGGACGCGCTGCTGGCGGAACCGTGCCCGCAGGCGCTGGTTCAGCTTGACGGATACCACACCCATCAGGGGCACACAGGCAAACACCGCCAGCGTCAGCGGGATGCTGGCCTGACACAGGATGATGAAGGAAGCCAGGATCTTGATGCCCGCAATGAAAAATTCCTCGGGGCAGTGGTGGGCAAACTCGGTCACATCGAACAGGTCGTTGGTGATGCGGCCCATGATGGTGCCCACTTTGGTGTTGTTGTAATAGGTGTGGTCCAGTAAAAGCAGGTGGTCAAAGGCGTCCTTGCGCATATCGGTCTCGATGTGGACGCCCATGATGTGGCCGATGCCGGACATGAAATACTGGGCCGCACCGTCGATGATGCGCAGCACAAAATAAAGCGCCGCCAGCTTCAGCACGATGCCAGCCGTCAGGGTGATGCCCACGCCCATGGCAGAGTTGGTGATGGTACTCATGATCTTGGGCAGGATGATATCACACAGGGTGGTCAGTGCGGCGCAGAACAGGTCGACGAACAGGGTCTTTTTATACTTTGAAAGATAGGGCAGGAAGCGGCGGATCAGTGCGCCGCTGCTGGTATGGTGTGCCCCGGGGTCGTTCACAGTCGTTTGTGCCATGATTCCTCCTTGATTTGAACCTCTCAGTCTGCTTCGCAGACAGCTCCCCTGATCGGGGAGCCAGGTTTACGTTGTTTACTTCTTTGAATAATCTCTTTCGCCGTAAATGGCGGTGCCGATGCGTACCAGCGTGGCACCTTCCCGGATGGCATTTTCGTAGTCGCCGCTCATGCCCATGGAAAGGGTCTCCATTTTCACGTTGGCGTAACCGCGCTCCCCGGCCTGCACAAACAGCTTGTACACCTGGGCCAGATACCGGCGGTTCTGGGCGTCGTCATCGTTTACGGGCGGAATGGCCATCAGGCCGCAGACCCGGATGTGGGGCTGGGCAGCGGCAGCATCCACCTCCTCCCCTGTTTTGCAGTGCAAAACCAGGT
>CAVDVT010000057.1:0-7976 GCA_963612415.1 bacterium
ATCCACCACCACGCAGAGTGTCCGCTTGGAAACGATGGGCAGGGCGGCTTTGGGATCGATAAAATCATCCTCCTGCCCGGCGGCACAGAGGGCGTTGATAAGGCTGGAAGCCAGCGTTGCGTCCCGCTTGACGGCAATGACCGCGGGCACATCGCAGATCTTGCAGATGCGCAGAACGCCTTCTGCCGAGCCGATGGCGTCCAGATCACTCATCCGGTGGCCCATGATGACCACATGATCCGCTTCTTTGATCAGCTTTACCAGCTGGTCGGCCACGATGCGGCTGCGCACCTTGCTGCGCTTTTCCACGCCATGGCTGACGCCGCCGTAGAAGGTGAAACCATCCGGGGTCATCTCAGCGGCCTGATCGCCGCCGCGGCCCTGGGCCATATCCAGAGCCTGCACGGCCATATCCTGAGCTTCCCGCAGGGTCTTGGCCCCCCGCCCGATGCCAATGGAGATGGACAGGTTCACACTGGGGTCAAGGGCGCGGATCTTGTCCAGAACATCGTAGCCGCGCTTGGCGTACTGTTCCAGATGCCGCTCCTCTACTACTGCGATATATCGGCCGCTGGCCACCCGGCGCAGAAAACCGGTGCCACGGCCGATCATTTCTTCCAGCACCCGGTTGATGCCCTCCAGCAGGCGGGCGCGCTCACTGTCCAGCATATCGCTGAACACATCGTCGTAGCCGTCCACCAGAAAGACCATATAACCCGGGCGGCTGGCCTTGTATTCAGCCTCCACCCAGCGCAGGGCGGTCTCCTCGTTGAACACCAGCAGGGTCATACTCTCGCTGACGCCCGGCACGGTGGAACTGTGGACGTTCCACACTCCGTCGGCCAGGTTGAGCAGCTGCCCTTCCCCGGTGCGGGTGGCCTGAAGATCCAGTCCGGGCAGCAGCTTCTGCACCCGGCTGGCCAGACGGTCTTCTCCGGCCAGGATCCGGGTCCGGAACAGGCTGTTGTACCACAGCACCGTCTCGCCCGAAAGCAGGGCTGCAGGCTGGGAAAGGGACTCCAGACTGTATTGGGTCTTTGAAGTTTCAAAGCTGCCGCCGGCCACCCATTTGGCGATCCAGCGCCGCAGCTGATACCGGAAAACGCAGATGCCAACGATCCACAGCGCCACTGCCGCCATCAGCACGGGCCAGCCCGCCGGACGGTACAGCAGCAATGTCAGCGCCAGAATGCCGCACAGGACGGCCAGCGCAGCGGTCAGCATCTCAAACGTTCTTCTCGGTTTCTGTTTCATCTGTGTTTCTGCCTCCTGGTCTGCCTGCCCGGTGCGGGCGGCACCTCGTTTACACCTCCATCAGGATGGGGAGGATCATGGGGCTGCGCTTGGTGCGGCGGTAGATATAGCTGCTCAGAGCCTCGCGCACGCGGGTCTTGACGCTGTTCCAGTCGCGGACATGCTCCTCCACGCAGCGGTCAAGGGCATTTTCCACAATGCTCTGGGCACCGTCCATCAGGCTCTCGTTCTCGCGCACATAGACAAAGCCGCGGCTCACAAGGTCCGGGCCGGCCAGCACTTTGCCGGTCTTGCTGTCCACGGTGGCCACAATGATGACCAGGCCATCCTCCGACAGATGCTTGCGGTCGCGCAGGACAACATTGCCCACATCGCCCACACCAAGGCCGTCCACCATCACCGCACCGGCGGTCACGGGCTCGCCCAGCTTGATCTCGTCCTGGGTCAGGATGACATTGGAGCCGTTCTCTGCAATGAGGATGTTGCTGGTGGGGATGCCCAGACTTGCGGCAGTCAGGGCATGCTTTTTCAGCTGCTTGTACTCGCCGTGGACGGGCAGGAAATACTTGGGCCTGGTCAGGGTGAGCATCAGCTTCTGCTCCTCCTGGCAGGCGTGGCCGGAGACATGGACATCGTACATGCTCTCATAAATGACCTCAGCACCCAGCAGCAGCAGACCGTTGACGATCTTGGTCACGCTCTTTTCGTTGCCGGGGATGGGGTTGGCCGAGATGATGATGAAATCGCCGGGGCCAACGCGCACCTGACGGTGGCTGCAGGAAGCCATGCGGGAAAGCGCGCTCAGCGGCTCGCCCTGGCTGCCGGTGGTGATCAGCACCACCTGCTCCGGCGGATACTGGTTCAGCTCATCCACACTGATGAGGGTGCCCTCCGGGATGTGCATATAGCCCAGCTCCTGGGCCATGGCCGTGTTGTTGACCATGCTGCGGCCGCTGAAGGCCACCTTGCGGCCATCCTCCACAGCCAGATCGATGATCTGCTGGACACGGTAGATGTTGGATGCAAAGGTCGCAATGATGATCCGCTTGTTCCGGGCGCGGGCAAACAGGTTGCGCACACCGGCGGCTACCTTCTGCTCCGTGGCAGTAAAGCCCGGGCGCTCGGCGTTGGTGGAGTCACTCAGCAGGGCCAGAACGCCCTTCTGGCCGTACTCCGAAAGGGTGGTCAGGTCGGTGACGCCGCAGGCCAGCGGAGTGTAGTCGATCTTGAAGTCGCCGGTCTGGATGATGGTGCCGGCGGGGCTGTCGATGGCAAAGGCCACAGAATCCGGGATGGAGTGGTTGACATGGATGGGTTCCACGGTAAAGCAGCCCAGCTTCACCTTCTGCTTGGGAGTGATCTCCACGAACTTGGTCTTGCCTGCAAGGCCGAATTCTTCCAGCTTGTTCCGGATCAGGCCGCAGGTCAGGCGGGTACCGTAGATGGGCAGGTCAAACTTCTGCAGCAGATACGGGATGCTGCCAATGTGATCTTCGTGGCCGTGGGTGATGAGCAGACCTTTGATCTTATCCTTGTTCTGCACCACAAAGGTGAAATCCGGAATGACCATATCCACGCCGTACATATCGCTGTCGGGGAAGACCAGACCGCAGTCCACGATGATCATATCCCCGTTGCATTCGTACACGGTCATATTCTTGCCCACTTCACCCAGGCCGCCCAGCGGGTAGATGTGGATGGGCACAGCGGCCTCCTTGGGCTGCTGCGGGCGGCGGGGACGCCGGTTATAATAGGGACGGCGGCGGGCGGGCCGCTTTTCGCCGGTGGATTCACTGCTTCTGTTCTGCGCCAGATTCTGGCTCTGCTCTTTCATCTGTGCCATTCAATACCTCCAGAATGAATTGAAAAACGCAGGCGCACCCTGTTACAGGCGGCCTGTCTGCCGTAAAGAAGCGGGTAAAAACGTACCACCGCTTCATCGAAACCATCGTATAGAATTTTTGCTTCTGCTGCCGTTTCCGGTGCAGGGGTGGCTGCAAGCGGGGGGAACTCTGCCCTGTCAGTCCATCTGCTCGATGCGACCGCGGCATGGCCCCGCAAGCGGCCCGGACACACCGCTCCGGTGCGCCCCTATACGCATTTTGTTACAAACAGTATAGTATTTCTTGTCCTTTTTGTCAATTCCAAGGTTTGGCAGCGGCCGGGGCAATTATGCGTTCCCCTCTTGACAGATGCAGAAAAATAGCTCTAAATAGAAGTATCCAAAAATTCAAGTTCCGGGAGAAACGCATGAAACAGGTTGAAGTTTATACCGACGGCGCGTGCAGCGGCAACCCCGGCCCCGGCGGCTGGGGAGCGGTGTTGCGCTACCGTTTCAACGGTAAAGTGTACGAAAAAGAGCTTTCCGGCGGGGATGATTCCACCACCAACAACCGGATGGAGCTGACCGCCTTTATTGAGGCGCTGCGCCAGCTCAAGGAGCCCTGCGAGGTGCGCCTTTGCTCCGACAGCCAGTACGTGATCAACGGGCTGGAAAAAGGCTGGGCCAAAGGCTGGAAGCGCCGGGGCTGGAAAAAGTCCGACGGCTCCCCTGCCCTGAACCCCGATCTGTGGGAGCAGGCACTGGAGCAGGAAGCACGGCACAAGATCACCTATGTCTGGGTCAAGGGCCATGCAGGCCACCCGGAGAACGAGCGCTGCGACCAGCTGGCCGTGGCACAAAGTCAGGCACACGGAGGGAGACAGGGACGATGAGCGACGCATTTTTGCCCGGCAGCGGGTTTGACACCTATGAACAGCAGGATAAGGTATTGGTGGGCCTGTGCGGCGGCACAGGCTGCAAGGCTGCGGTGCGCATTTTGCAGCAGCAGGGCTTTGCCGTGATGGGCGCTGTGGTGCGCCTTGCCGCCGAAGACACCGTGGTGGATGCCGCAAAGGAAGCTGCCAAAGCGCTGGGCATTGAGTGCATCACCCTGAATGCTTCTGAACTGGCCAGCCAGCTGGCGGAAGAAGATGCCGCCCATGCCGACCTGCGCTTCCCCGCCCTGCTGGCTGCTGCAGACCGGCTGGGCATCCAGTACATCGCCACCGGCCACCGGGCCCGGGTGGAAACGGGCGCCGACGGTGTCCACACGCTCTGCCCCGCCGCAGAAGCAGACGAGAGTGCCCTGCTGGCCGACCTGCCGCAGGAAACGCTGGCCCGGCTCATCCTGCCTTTGGGCGATTTTGCACCGGAGGACGTGGAAGAAATGCTGGCGGAGTTCAAGCTCTGAGGAACAGAAAAGGCGCTGCATCATACGATGCAGCGCCTTTTGTATTTTCAGGATCAGTTCTGCGGATGCACGATATCACGCCAGTCAAGGTCACCGCGCTCCAAGCCGTGGATCAGAACTTCGGCGGTGGCAATGTTGGTGGCCAGCGGGATGTTATGCACGTCACACAGACGCAGCAGGGTCATCTCGTTGGGCTCACTGGGCTTGGCATTGATGGGATCCCGGAAGAACAGCAGCAGATCCACCTCATTGCAGGCGATGCGGGATGCGATCTGCTGGTCGCCGCCCTGAACACCTGCCAGAAAGCGCTGCACCTGCAGGCCCGTGGCTTCTGCGATCATTTTACCGGTCGTACCGGTGGCCACCAATTTATGCTGGCTCAAAATCCGGCAATACGCCGTGCAGAACTGAACCATCAGCTCTTTTTTGGAGTCATGCGCAATCAGTGCAATCGTCATCGGTCAACCTCTCCTTTGTTTTGCCTTTGGGCAATTTCTTGCATATATCATAGTATCACAGTTTCCGTTGTTTTACAACAGGTTTTTGGACAAAATCCATGATTTTTTCGGAAAAATATCCCAAGTTTTCCCAAATGCCGCGCTGCATCGACGCTCTCAGGCTGCGGGCTCCGTCTGCTGGGCAGGCGCTGCGGCATCCGCAGCAGCATCGACATTTGTTGTGTCCGCTGTCGTGTCAGCAGTCTGGTCTGCGGCTGTATTTCCCTCAGCGGTCTGGCCGACAGTATCTGCTGCCGTATCAGCAGTCTCCTGCTTGCCAATGGAGCCGTCCTCGTTCAGAGTGCCGTCCTGCATGGCAAAGTAGGCGTTGGCAATATCCACCACCAGGTCGCCGGCACGGGCACCGTAGCCGCCGTATTCAATGGTGATGCCAATGGCGATCTGCGGGTCGTCGGCGGGCAGGTAAGCGATCATCATGGCGTTCAGGTAATGCTTGCCGGGGGCGTAAGTCTCGCTGCGCTGGGGCGTGCCGGTCTTACAGGCAATGGCAATGGGATAACTGCTGATCTTGCTGCCGGTGATGGTGCTGGGCACCTGCTTCATGCCCTGACGCACCAGCGCAAAGGTATTGCCGGTGTCCTCAATGACATCCATCACTTCCGGCTGGGTCTCCTGGATCACCTCGCCAGTGTTGGAATCCAGAATGGCCTTGACGAAATGGGTGCGGTAGCGGGTGCCGTTGTTGGCAAGTGCCGCTGCATAGGTGGCCAGCTGGATGGGAGTGACCACCGTGTTGCCCTGACCGATGGCCGCCTGAATGTCCAGAGATTCGATATAGTTGGAGTCGTTCTTGGTGGTCAGGTGGCCCAGCGCCTCGCTGACCTCCACACCGGTGCGCTGGCCAAGGCCCAGCTTGTAAGCGTAGGCGTCGTAGACATCGCTGGTCAGGCGGCGGCCCACATCATAGAAGAAGATGTTGCAGCTCCACTTGATGGCCGTGATGACATCGATGTTGCCGCTGTGGCCGTGGCGGGTGCAGCGGGGACTGTACCCTTTATAATAGGTATACACGCCGTTGCAGAACACCGTGGAATACTGGTTGATGAGGCCGGAGTCCAGTGCAGCCACCGCAACCGCAGGCTTGAAGGTGGAACCGGGGGTATACAGGCCCTGCAGCGCCCGGTTGAACAGGGGCAGGCTGGCGTCGGAACTGTACTCACTGTACTGGGTGGCATACAGGTTCTGGTCAAAGCTGGGATAATTGGAGGCTGCCAGAACGCTGCCGTCCTTTACGCTCAGCACCACAGCGGCACCTGCAGCCGCCTTCATATCGCCGGTGTTGTACACCCGGTTGATCATATCGATGTTGTTTGCCAGCGCGCTGTCCACTGCTTTCTGGAAGCGGCTGTCGATGGTGAGCTGAACGGTATGGCCCGGTTCCGGCACCGTGGTCAGAGCCGTGTCCACAATGACGCCATCGGAGTTGCGGGTGATGGTCTCCACGCCGTCCTTGCCCCGCAGCTCATCCTCGTAGGCGGATTCCAGCCCCGAGATGCCGATGATGTCGTTCATGTTATAGCCTTTTTCCCGCAGGGGGTAGGTGGTCTGGCCGTTTTCGTCGGTCACTTTCCATTTTTCGGCCGTGATCTTACCCACCCGGCCCAACACATGGGGCAGCACCGCGCCCTGCTCATAGCTGCGGGTGCTGGTCTCCACGATCTCCACACCCGGCAGGGAGAGGCTGTTTTCCTTGATGACAGCCACCGTTTTTTCACTGACGTTCTCCGCCATGATAAAGTTGTTCACATTGGAAAATGCCTGCAGCTGCATCTCATAGTGGATGCCGCCCAGCACCCGCTGCCACTCCAGCGGGTACTCCGACAGGTCATAGTCCTCCACCAGCTTTTCCATCACATCGTTGGCGGTGGCATACTGCTGAAGGCCCAGATTATCCTTCATGGCAGCAAGGGCCTTCTGATCCTTGGAGCTGCCTTCTTCAGCGGTAAAGGTATAATTGCCTGCCGCATCCGGCTGGCTGATGAGCAGGGTGTCGTTCCAGCTCTCGTCGTTCTGGCGCAGCAGCTCCACGATCTTCTGGAGCATCCCGTCCAGATCCTCGTCCCCCATCAGCAGCTTGTTCAGCACCACATTGTAGCCAGTAATGCTGGTGGCGATCCGCTCGCCCCGGCTGTCCACAATGTCGCCCCGGGCTGCGGTCACCGTAAACTTGTAATCGGTGGTATTGGTGGCCTGGGACTTGAAGCTGTCGCCGTTGACCAGCTGCAGAAAGATCAGCCGCAGCCCGTACAGCGTCATCAGCACACAGGCGGCAGCGATCAGCACACGCATCCGCCGGATGGCGGTCTTACGTTCATCTTGGTTCATCCATTCTCCTTCCGGCGCAGGATATCACACCACGCCGTTGTCGATCTTGAATTCTTCATGCAGGCGCCGCACCGCCCAGAACAGGGGGAAGCAGAGCGGCACCGTAAGCACAGCCGTGGGCAGCACGAACCACAGATACCGGGCCGCTGCACCGCTGTAACCGGGCATATAATAGAAGAACAGCCAGTCCATTGTCAGCACCAGCAGAGCCGCTGCCGCTGCAATGAGGACAAAATTGATGGCAGAATTTTTGAAATAGAGCTGCACCACCGCCGAAACGGCAAAGCAGAGCAGCATCAGCTCCAGGGCCAGCATGCCCACGGTGCGTCCCGCCAGCCAGTCCCACATCAGGCCGCAGACCGCACCAAAAATGGCCCCGGCAAACTCGCCCTCAAAAACCGCTACCGCCAGTGCCAGCGGCAGCAGGTAAAGCGGTTTGACCGCACCAAACTGGAACAGACCCGGCGTTGTCTGCAAAACCGTACACAGCAGCCCCAAAAGCGCATAGCAGCCCCATTTGAGCAGCTGGCTGCGGCTGCGTTTGCGGCGTGATTCCATAGCGCAGAGTCCCTCCTCAGAAACTGGTAATGATGAATGCGTGGCGCACGGTGCGCACATCCGCACCCGGCTTGTTGACGGCAGTGGT
>CAVDVT010000058.1:0-3230 GCA_963612415.1 bacterium
TGGAATTCTTCGATCTGCTCCAGAATTTTATCCACGTGGCTGTGGGCAGAAAGGCCGAACACCTCATAGCCCTGCGCACGGATCACATCCAGACTCTGGGTGCCGATGGAACCGGTAGAACCCAGCAGCGTAATTTTTTTCGACATAAGCTTCCTCCTGCATTCAACGATAGAAAACAGCGATGACCACCATGGTGACAAAGGGTGCAATGAACATCACACTGTCAAAGCGATCCAGAATGCCGCCATGGCCCGGGAAAATGGTGCCGTAGTCCTTGATGCCGCACTGGCGCTTGACCACGCTGGCAAACAGGTCGCCGTAGATGCCCAGCACAGCAGCCACACAGGCCAGCAGCGCAATGACCACATACATGGACACCCCGATGTTGGTGCGGGTGAACTCCTCCATCCGGTTTGCAGCAACGGAGTAGACCAGCGTAACGATAACACCGCAGATCATGGTGCCCAGCACACCGCCCACGGCGCCTTCCACAGTCTTTTTGGGGCTGACCACGGGGCAGAGTTTATGTTTGCCGAAGGCGCGGCCTGCAAAGTAGGCGCAGGTATCGCCGCCCCAGGCAAAGCAGAGGATCAAAAGGATAAAGAAGATGGCGTCGTAGCCGTACGTTTCCACCGGCAGCAGCTCCTTGAGCCGGATAAACGAGTAGAAGCAGAAGTCCACGATGCCAGAAAACATCACCAGACCGCTTGTTTTTGCAAAATCAACCGATGCGTTGCGCACCACCAGATAGATGGCGTAGAACAGCACCACGAGGAAGGACGCCGGCATGACCAGCTTGCGGCAGACCGAATAGCTGGACAGCATGATGAGCAATGTATAGGGCACCTGCACCAGATACAGAGCAAAATCCCGCTTTTCAAAGCCCAGGGCGTTGTAGATCTCGTGGATGGCGATCAGAGTAATGGCGGCAACCACAAGGTTGAACACCATTGTGTCAAAGGTGAACAGGACCCCGATCAGAACGAGGATGCCCACCACTGCGGTTATGATTCGTGTTTTCATTCATTTTTCTCCTTTGGGAATTTGCCAGGGGAACTCAGATGCCGCCAAACCGGCGGGAACGCTTGTTGAACTCCGTGATGGCCGCGTCCAGATCGTCACGGGTGAAATCGGGCCACAGAACATCCATTTCCACCAGCTCCGAATAGGCAGCCTGCCAGAGCATAAAGTTGGACAGCCGCTTTTCTCCGCTGGGACGCAGGATGAAATCCGGGTCCTTCTGGCCCGCGGTATACATGGCATCGCTCATCATGTCCTCGGTGATCTCCTCCGGCTTCAGCTCCCCGGCAGCGACCTTTGCTGCCAGCTGCTGTGCCGCCCGCACGATCTCCGGACGGCCGCCGTAATTGACCGCAATGTTCAGGGTCATGCCCGTTTTGGAGGCGGAGTCTTCCTCCAGCTCGTTCATCAGCTTTTGCAGCTTGGGGTCCAGTGCGGCACGGTCACCCAGGAACTTGATGCGGATGTTGCGGTCCTTATAGTTGAAGCCCTTCAGCAGATACTCGCCAAACAGCTTCATAATGGCGGAAACTTCTTCCAGCGGGCGCTTCCAGTTCTCGGTCGAGAACGCATAGAAGGTCACGGAGGACACGCCCAGTTCTTCGCAGTAATTGGCGATATCCTGGAACACGGCAGCGCCCTTTTTGTGGCCTGCAGTGCGGGGCAGGCCGCGCAGCTTTGCCCAGCGGCCATTGCCGTCCATGATGATGCCGATGGACAGTCCCTCGGCAAATTCTTTGGGATGATTCATAGTCATTCTCCTGCGTTTGCGGGGCAGTTCTTCCCTGCCCCGGTTTCGGCAAAAAGTGCCGCGCACTTCGTTCCAGCGCACGGCACCTCCCTGTTTTTGTTTGCCGCGGCGATCAGACGGACATGATCTCCTTCTGCTTTTCCTCAACGGCAGCGTCGATGTTCTTGATATACTTATCGGTCAGCTTCTGAACATCTTCTTCCATGGACTTCTGGCTGTCCTCAGTCAGCTCACCGGCCTTCTTCATGGCCTTGGCCTTATCCATGGCATCGCGGCGGATGTTGCGCACAGCAACCTTGGCTTCCTCGCCCAGCTTGGAAACTTCCTTGGCCAGCTGCTTGCGGCGCTCCTCGGTGGGAGCCGGGAAGTTCAGGCGGATGGTCTGGCCGTCATCGATGGGGTTGATGCCCACATCACTTGCCATAATGGCCTTGCTGATGGCGCGGAGCAGGGTGCGGTCCCACGGAGTAATGGTCAGGGTGCGGGCTTCGCTCACGGCCACGGATGCCACCTGCTGGATGGGGGTGGGAGAACCGTAGTAGTCCACCGTCACCTTGTCCAGAACGGCAGGGTTGGCGCGGCCTGCGCGCACAGCGGCCAGCTCGCGGTCCAGATGCTCCACAGAGCTTTTCATCTTTTCTTCAAATGCCTTCGTGTTGCTGCTCATTGTCCTTGTCTCCTGTTTTATATTGTTCTGCACAGACGATGCGTGCCACTGCACACGCCGTCTGTTTCATTCTATGGCTGCGGGGCGCGGGCTATGCTCAGCCCTCGTAGACCAGCGTACCCACGTTCTCGCCCTGCACGGCACGGGCAATGTTGTCGGGGTCAGCCAGGTCAAACACCAGGATGGGAAGCTTGTTGTCACGGCAGAGGGTGGCAGCCGTGCCATCCATCACGGCCAGACGGTCTTCCAGCACCTTGGTAAAGGTCAGGGTCTCGTACTTCTTGGCATCGGGGTACTTGTGGGGATCCTTATCATACACACCGTCCACCATGGTGGCCTTGAACATGATATCTGCGCTCACTTCCACAGCGCGCAGGGCCGTGGTGGTATCGGTAGAGAAGAAGGGGTTGCCGGTGCCGCCGCCGAAAATGGCGATCTTTCCTGCTTCCATCGCGCGCAGGGCATCCTTGCGGGTAAAGGCAGGAGCCACCTGCGGCATGGTGATGGAGGTGAACACTTCCGTCTCCACACCCAGCTGCTCCAGCTTGTCGGAAACAGCCAGTGCGTTCATCACGGTTGCCAGCATGCCGATCTTATCGGCCAGGGTGCGCTCCATCTTGCCGCTGGAACGGCCGCGCCAGAAGTTGCCGCCGCCCACCACGATGCCGATCTGAACGCCCAGCTCATGGGCCTTCTTCACACCGCCGCAGATCGCGTCCATGGTCGGCTCATCAAAGCCGGTGCCCTTTTCGCCACCCAGAGCTTCGCCGCTGATCTTGAGAAGGATACGCT
>CAVDVT010000058.1:3240-7875 GCA_963612415.1 bacterium
AAACAGCAAAAGTGGTTCCAAAGCCCATTTGATGGAGCAAAGAATACAAAAATCCCCGAGTTCACACGGAACCCGGGGATTTTTGTTCTGCATGGAGCGGGCAATGGGAATCGAACCCACCTCCTCAGCTTGGAAGGCTGATATACTAGCCGATGTACGATGCCCGCGAATGCAGGAAGAAGTATACCACGTTTTGGCCGAAATGTCCAGCCTTAATTTTTGTTTTTGGATGCTTATTTGTACTGCATGGTCAGATACAGCGTACCTGCACCGGCACCGACCGTCAGCAGGCCCAGCATCACACCGGGTGCTGTGGTATAGAACGCCTTGGTGGCATCCATCAGCAGGCCGCCGTTGATGGTGCCTTCCGGCTCCGGATACTTTTCAGGGTCCTGTTTTTTCAGTTCCTCACTGACGCCGGCAATGTTGGCAACATTCAGGTAAGCCAGCGCGCTGGTCACCGTACCCATCAGAGTGGCTGCAAGGCCGCCCCAGTTGATGCTGAAACCGCCTGTGGTATATTCCATTTCCTCCTGCGTGAGAAGGGCGCAATTTTTAGGATAGGTCATCATTTTTACTGCCTCCTGAAATTTTTTAGAGGGGATCGTTGTTTTCATTATAGAGGCTGCATCTCCGGCTGTCAAGAGTCGAAACTTTGCAGCAAAAAGCAGCGCCCCGCCCGTTTTTCAGCGGGCAGAGCGCTGCATCTCACATTTTAATGCTCCGGATGTTCGTTCTGTTCCTGCTCTTTGCGCAGCTTTTTGATCCGTTTCTTCTCACTTTCCACGTGGGGCCACGGCCACGAAAAGCCTTCGTTGTCACGGCACCACTTGACCAGCGGATAGAACGAGAACGCCAGCCCGAACAGATACAGCAGAACGTACAGCAGGCCCGAAAGGGTCACCAGTGCATCCAATGCACCGATGAGTGCCATGATGAAGCCCGCCTTCAGGAAGAACAGGCCGTTCTGGCGGCAGTATTCCGGGAAATTTTCTGCTTTGACCGCCTGACGGCCCTGATCGCCCCAGACGCGGGGATTTTTCATGACCGAGTAGCCATAAAAGACCATCATCAGGCCGCAGGTGAGCTGAAAGCCAAAAAACATCGTATACCTCGCAGATCGTCAGGTGAAAATCAGTCGTCGTAGCCCTCGAACAGCGGCTTCATGAAGGGCAGGAAGTCCAAGGTTGCAAAGTAATCGCGCGGGGTTTCGGCACGGCGGATCAGACGATGGGAACCATCTTCGCAGAGCAGGACCTCGGCACACCAGAGCTTGCCGTTGTAGTTGTAGCCCATGGCGGAGCCGTGAGCGCCGGTATCGTGGATATAGACCAGATCGCCAATGTCGATCTTGGGCAGCATCCGGTCAACAGCAAACTTGTCGTTGTTCTCGCACAGGCCGCCCACCACATCGTACTTGTGGTCGCAGGGAGCATTCTCCTTGCCCAGCACGGTGATGTGATGGTATGCACCGTACATGGCCGGGCGCATCAGGTTGGCAGCGCAGGCATCCAGACCGATGTACTCCTTGTAGATGTGCTTTTCGTGGATGGCAGTGGCCACCAGCGCGCCGTAAGGGCCGGTGGTAAAGCGGCCCATCTCGGTGAAGATGGCCACATCGCCCATGCCTGCGGGAACCAGGATCTCCTCAAACTTCTTGCGAACACCCTCGCCAATGGCCATGATGTCGTTTTCGGTCTGATCAGGGCGGTACGGGATGCCCACGCCGCCGGACAGGTTGATGTAGGCAATGTGCGCGCCGGTCGCCTTCTGGACACGGACAGCCAGTTGGAACAGGATGCCGGCCAGCTCAGGATAATACGCGTCGGAGATGGTGTTGGAGGCCAGGAAGGCGTGGATGCCAAAGTTCTTGGCACCCTTTGCCATCAGCTTCTTGTAGCTCTCGATCATCTGCTCCTCGGTCATGCCATACTTGGCATCACCGGGCTTGTCCATGACCTGGAAGCCTTCCTCGCTCTCGCCCAGCTGGAAAGTTCCACCCGGGTTGTAGCGGCAGAAGATGTTCTCCGGCACACCGGCCACACGATCCAGGAAGTCCACCATGGTGGCATCGTCCAGATTGATATATGCACCCAGTTCATAGGCCTTCTTCATGTCATCCACGGGGGTCTGGTTGGAGGAGAACATGATGTCGCTGCCGGTAAAGCCGCAGACTTCGCTGAGCATCAGCTCGGTCAGGGAGGAGCAGTCCACGCCGCAGCCTTCTTCCTTCAGGATCTGGAGAATGACGGGGTTGGGCAGTGCCTTAACAGCAAAATACTCCCGGAAGCCTTTGTTCCAGCTGAAAGCCTTGTTGATGCGGCGGGCATTCTCACGGATGCCTTTTTCGTCGTAGACATGGAACGGGGTGGGAACGTCCTGAAGGATCTCCTGAGCCTGTTCTTCGGTCAGAAACGGTTTCTTTTCCATAATATACTTCCCTCTCATTTTATAGTGTCACCAGCCAGAAGCCGGTGCAGTTGCATCAGGTTTTGAGGTTTGCGCGGGTGGGAGTAAAGGTAGGGATCATCTTTTCCAGCTGATCCACAACGCCTTCATCGTTGTGCTGCGCTGCCACAGCAAGCTCCTGCAGCTGCTGATAGAATACCGCAAGGTCGATCTCCCGGGGCGAAGCCACAAAGATCTTGTTATGCTGGGTGCGGCGCATCTTGTCCTGCTCCTCGTCCATCATCAGTTCCTCATAGAGCTTCTCACCGGGGCGCAGGCCCACGATCTTGATCTCCATATTCACGCCCGGCTCATAGCCATAGAAGCGGATGAGCTGCTTGGCAAGGTCCATGATCTTGACCGGTTCGCCCATGTCCAGCACATAGATGCTGCCGCTCTCAGCCAGAGCGCCTGCCTGCAGCACCAGCTGGGCCGCCTCGGGGATGGTCATGAAGTAGCGCTCAATGTTGGGGTCGGTCAGGGTCACTGGGCCGCCCTTCTTGATCTGGGCCTCAAACAGCGGGATCACGCTGCCGTGGCTGCCCAGAACGTTGCCAAAACGGACCGCAACGCACTTCATATCGGTGTTGCCCGCAAAGGTCTGGATCAGCATCTCGCAGATGCGCTTGGTGCAGCCCATCACACTGGTGGGGTTGACCGCCTTATCGGTAGAGAGCTGGACGAACCGCTCCACGCCGTGTTCGCTGGCACTGGTGAGCAGATTCTTGGTGCCCAGAACGTTGTTCTTGACTGCTTCCGCCGGGCTGACCTCCATCAGCGGCACGTGTTTATGTGCTGCCGCGTGGAACACCACCGTGGGGTGATAGGTCTCAAACACTTCGTCCAGGCGCTTTTTGTCGCGAATGGAGCCGATCAGCACCGTGACCGGGATATCCCGGCCGTACTTCTGCTGCAATTCCATCAACAGCTCGTAGGCGCAGTTTTCGTAGATGTCAAAAATGAGCAGCTTGCCCGGGTGGAACCGCATGACCTGACGGCACAGTTCACTGCCAATGGAACCGCCGCCGCCCGTGACCAGTACCGTTTTACCGGTAAGATAGCCGGAGATCTTAGCCGTATCCAGCGTGACTTCATCGCGGGAAAGGAAGTCTGCAGTGTTCAGCTCACGGAACGCGCCCTGCTGCGGACCATTGGCCCCAACCAGCTGCGGGTCGCTCAGGATCTGCACAGCGCAGTGGGTGGAGACACAGAGGTCGATCACATGATTGAGGCGGCTGCCTTTCAGGGTCGGGATGGCAATAATAATCGTGTGGATGTTGAATTTGGTACACAGCTGGGGGATCTGCTCCAATGTTCCCTTGACCGGCACACCGTGGATGGTCTGGCCCATCTTGGCCGGGTCGTCGTCCACTGCCACCACCGGGTGACCATAGCTGCTGTTGGACTTGCAGACATTGATGGCCCATGCACCGGCTTCGCCTGCACCCACGATCATGACCGGGCGGTTGGGATCTTTGTTGGCGGAGCCGCGCAGCTTTTCACCCAGCGGATGGTTCAGGAACAACCGCCAGGCCAGGCGGCTGCCGCCTACCAGCAGGAAGATCAGAACGGCTGCCATGGCATTGGCCGAGTCAAACAGGACGCCGTGAATGCAGTAGTGGTTGATGAGGTACACCGCTGCCGTAGGCACCGCGATCATCCCCGCCAGGCGGATGAGGTCACGCTCCCCGGCGTACTTCCACAGGATCAGATACAGCCCGCCCGCCAGAAAGCTGATAAGGTACAGGGCCACGATCCAGGGCAGGTTGTGGTAGAGCAGTTCCCGGTTATGGGGCCACCAGGTGGCTTCCACTGCGCCATCTGCCCGGAGCAGCAGTGCAAAATAAAAGCTGAATGTGATAATCGCCGCATCCAGTGCCACCAGAATGGCACGGCGCACCAGAACCTGCGGCACAAATTTTTTCGTATCCTTCACAAAAAGTCCTCTTTTGTATCCGTGCAGAACTTGTCCGCATCGTTTTCCTCAATGATCGCGGCAGAAGTTTCCAAGAGCCTATTCCGCCATGATATCCATTGTATTATACTCAATTCTCCCCGCTGTGTCCAGAACATTTCCGTTTCTGGCCGATTTTTCCCTTTCCGGCACGCATTCTTTCTGCCGCAAAAATGGCACCCACCTCCTCGCCTAACCCCAGCGGCCACTGCACTGCCAGGCAGATGACGGTC
>CAVDVT010000059.1:0-7710 GCA_963612415.1 bacterium
TTCTTCTTCTGTCAGGCGGTGTTCCTGCCGGGCGTCGTACTCGATCCAGAACTCCCCCTGATGCAGGGCAAAGTCAAAGGCAGCCATCAGGCAGGCGCCGCCAAAGGCGCAGACCATCAGCACCAGGCAAAGGAAGACCGAGAAGAAATCATACTTCCAGCGCTGGGGCTTTGCGGCAAAATACAGCACCTCGCACCCCAGGGCAATGAGTCCTGCCGCCGGGGCGATCTTCATTACCAGCTGCCAGTTGAACCCCGGAACAAAGAAATAGCACAAAAACAGCACACCGGCGGCGATCAGGCAGATGCCCAGCGTCACGCTGCCCACCCGCCGCACCGGGGCGTCTGCAGGCCGCTTTTTCGGGGCATTATTCGTCTTCTCGTCCATCGTCATCGTCCTCCGGGGTCAGGCTCACTTCACCGGTCACATCGGGATCTGCCTTGCGGGCAAAAATGCTCACGGCATCGGGCAGGGGTGCTTCCGGCTGGTAGTCCTGAAAATCAGCGTCCTCCGTCTCCGGCTGCTCCGGAACAGCCTTTTTGGCCTTGGGACCCCGCACCAGCCAGATGCCGCACAGGATCAGCGCCACGCAGACCACCACTTCGGGCAGCTCATCCATGACCAGATAGATGGCCCGCCACGCCGGAGAACTCTGTCCCCAGCGCCACAGGATATCACCCAGCGTATTCATGATGATGTTCTGGTATCCGATCAGCGCACCGGCGGCAATGAGGCACCAGCCCACCAGCTTGTGGCTGTCCAGCATCATCCGGGCAAGGCGTTTGTCCTGGGGGTCAAAGTGGAACAGATAATCGTCCTGCGGGGCGGTGCCCATGCTGATCTGTGCCCGCAGGTTGAAGGTGTCGAAAAAGCTGTACATAAACACCACCAACAGCGCAAACATGATGGGCGAAACCAGCGCCGCCGCAATGCAGATAGCGGCTGTCATCAGCACCAGCGAAAGGCCGCGCTTCATATATCCCTGATACATCTGGCCCGCGCCCGGGATAAAGGCGAACAGCAGGGTCAGAATGCCATTTTTCTTCATAGTAAATTCCCTCATTTCTCAGTGTTCTGGGTGGTATCGGTTCCCGGCTTTGCAAGGCCGGAGATCAATTTCTGGAGCAGCGAAGTTCTCTCCGTCTGTTCCATAGCGGCGGTCCAGACTGGTCTTGGCCGGCTTTCCGGTGAGCTGCTGCTGGGCCGGGCGGGTGTCCTCAATGGGCTGGTAGGGCAGCTGCTCCGGCTCATAGAGCTGGCTCTGGTCGGCCGGCGGCACGGTTTTCAGCTCATTCCCCAGCTGCAGGATCTGCATCAGGGTACCGCTGCGCCACATGGTCAGTGCCAGCACCGCTGCCACACCGGCCACAGCAGCCCGACCATAAGTATTCTGCATCAGCCGCGCCCAGATGCTGCCCATCACCGCACCGTGCAGGCCATGCGGGGCCGGTTCCAGCACATCAGCGGTCAGCAGGGCGGTATAGCGGTCCATGCACTTGTCACAATAGGAAAGATGTTCGGCGGTCTCCAGCCGCCCCAGTTCGTCCAGCTGTCCATCCATCATGGCACGGAAGCCTTCATCGGTCAGGCAGCCATCATCTCGAAATAATTCCATCTTCGCTCCTCCTTTCCTGACGGATCTGTTCCGCCAGCATTTTCTTGGCCCGGTAGATCTGTGCTTCCACGGTCTTCTGGGGCCGTCCGCAGAGCCTTGCGGCTTCGGCTGCCGTGTGCTGTTCCAGCAGCATCAGGCGGCAGGGAGTGCGGTAGGGCTCCCGCAGGTTCAGGATCTTTTCGGTCAGGGTCTCCTCGCTCAGGGCATCCAGCACCTGCTGCTCGGGATCATAGCCGGGCGGAGCCCCTTCCAGCGCCAGCACTTCGTCGCCCGGGGTGTTCACCCGGCGCACCCACGCACTGCGCAGGTAGTCCTTGGCCTTGTTGGAAGCAATGCGGGCCAGCCACTGTTTTTCGTACCCGGGCGGGCAGCGGTCAGCGGCGCGCCATGCCGCCAGAAAGGTCTCCTGTGCCAGATCCTGCGCATCGCCCTCATCCGGCACCAGCTGGTGGCAGACCGTGTAGACCAGTCCCTGATACTTCTGTACCAGCGTATTGAATTCCAATGTCGTCAACGGTCTGCGCTCCCTCCTTTCCTGCGGTTCTGTAATTGAATACGATGCAGGGGAAGTGTTTCCTGCATGAAAAGCAAAAAAGTTTTGAATCCTCTCCGGACTATGTTATACTGATACTATATCACAAGAAGGAGGCGGTTTCCATGGCAGTCAGCACCAAACAGGCGCTTTTGCAGGCACTTTCGGCGGCAGAGGGCTGCTGCATCTCCGGCCAGCAGCTGGCCGAGACGCTGGGCGTGAGCCGGGCGGCTGTCCACAAAGCCGCCCAGGCACTGGCGGCGCAGGGCTATGCACTGGAGTCTGCCCCCCGCCGGGGCTACCGGCTGACCGGCGGAGACCCCTTCTGTGCCGAGGCCGTGGGCCCCTACCCCGCCCCCATCTATCTTTACGACAGCCTGGAAAGCTCCAACCTGACGGCCAAGCAGCTGGCCCTTGGCGGGGCGCCCCACGGCACCCTGGTGCTGACCGGACGCCAGCAGGCGGGCCGGGGGCGGATGGGCCGCCGGTTCGAGAGCCCTGCCGGAAAAGGCGTCTACCTCTCGCTGCTGCTCCGACCCGCTCTTTCTGCCGCCGACGCCCAGAGCGCGACCATCAGCGCCGCCGTGGCCGTGGCCCGGGCGGTAAAAGCGCTGTGCGGGCTGGAACTGGGCATCAAATGGGTGAATGACCTGTACTATCAGGGCAAAAAGGTCTGCGGCATCCTGACCGAGGCCGGAACGGATATGGAAAGCGGACAGCTGGAATGGCTGGTGGTGGGCATTGGCCTGAACCTGACCACCGCCCCTGCCGACTGGCCCCCGGAGCTTGCCCGGACGGCGGGCAGCCTGTTTCCCGGCGGGCCCGCCCCGGTGAGCCGGGCGGCACTGGCCGGAGCCATTGCCCGGGAGCTGCTCTCCCTCTGCCCGGCCTTTGACTGTCTGAACGAATACCGTTCCCGCTGCTTTGTGCCGGGCCACTGGGTCACCGTGTACACCGGGACCGAGACCTACGCCGCCCGCGCCCTTGCCATCGACGATGCCGGCCGGCTGGTGGTGGAGCGGGAAAACGGCCGGCAGGAGGCTCTGCGCCACGGCGAAGTGAGCATCCGGCCCACCTCCACAACATAACAAAACAAGCGGTTCTGCGCACAGCAGAACCGCTTGTTTTCGTTTCAGGAAATATGTACCGCTTCCAGCACCCGGACGCCCTCCTGCTCCATGACGGAGCGCAGGGCTTCCAGATAACCGGGCTTGTCCACCTTGTTCTCAATGCAGCAGGTCAGCACCCCGTGCAGGCTGGTGACCTCCATGGCAAGGGAAGCGCCGTCCGGCACCACCCAGGTCTGGAAATCGGTCAGATAATCCTCCAGCTCCGGGCTGCGGGGCAGCAGCGGGCTGCCGATGTAGCTGACCCAAAAATCGGCCGGGAAGCCGCTGATGTATTCGCCCATCTGGAAGATCCGCTTTTTGATCTTCAGGGCGGCTTTCTGGCAGAACACCTGATGCACCCAGCCCAGCTGTTCCGCCATCCGGAACAGGCGGCTTTCCGGGGTCAGACTTACCCGGATGGCGGCATCGATCTGCCCGGCAAAGCTGTGGAGTCGGGCATCCGGTTCCAGCATTATGGGCAGCTGGAAGGAAGCGATGCAGTTGTACAGTGCATCCGGCACCCCCAGCGCCGCCCGGTTGTCGGTGGCAAAGCTGTAAATGATGTCATCCTTTTCCAGATAGCGCTGGGCTGCCTGCGTGGTCAGCCCCATCAGGGCGCTGAAGGGCTTGATGTCCTCCCGCAGAGCCAGATCCACAAGGCTCTGCTTGTCCAGCCGCAGGCGCAGGAAATGGGGCGTGCCCTCGCTGATCTGAAGCACATCCTTCTGCATATCGTTGGCCACCTGGCTTTCCGGATAGCGGGCCAGCAGCTCCTCAATGTCAAAGGGCGGGGAGGAGGGCAGCGTTTTGCAGACAAAGGCGGCACCGTAGCGCAGGTTGCAATAAAGCTTGAGCAGCAGGGTGAAAAAGGGCGAGCCGCCCCGGCCATCGGCCAGGAAATGGAACCAGTCCAGATAGACCGTGTCCCCTTCGTACCCCAGCGAGAACAGGTAGTCGTTCGTCTCCTCGGGGATCTTGGGCTGGGCACTGCCCCGGCGCACCATGCAGGGGGCATCGTTTGGTTCCAGGCGGGCCTCCTGCTTTTCCCAGACCACGCGGCAGAAATAATATTCTGCCAGCGGGCGGGCGGCATCCAGCGCCTGCTGCAAAAGGACCGGGTCAACGGCCCCGCGCAGGCTGGCCTGATAGCGGCAGATGACCTGATTTTCACGGTAGTAATAAACGATGCCCTGAAACACCGCGCACTGCTCAGCCTTCATCCGGAATTACCCCGCGTTCTCGGCCAGATAATCGGCCAGATCACTGATGGTCACAAAGTTGCGCAGCTCCTTTTCCGGGATGCGCAGGCCAAAGGTTTCTTCCAGATCGGCCACGATGGTGAGGATCTCCATGGACGACAGGTCCAGATCGTCCATCAGGACGCTGTTCTCATTGACATCATCGGGCGAGATCTCCGCCACATCCTCCAGAATTGCCAGGATCTGAGACACGATTTCTGCTCTTTCCATCAAAAAATCTTCCTTTCCATGCGGGATTTTTTCATCGCCTTGACGGGCGTAGTTTCAGTATGCCACCGGCGGAGGCGTTTTAGCCGCCGGGCCGCAGCATATCCGCTTTCATAATACCTGTTTTGCTGCACAATTGCAAGAGACCACCCGCCTGCTTTGTCCGGAATTTTTCCAGTTTCCCGCTTATTTGCGCAGCAGCTTGCCCAGCGCATTGCGGGGCAGGGGCTGGCTGCTGCACTCCACCACGGAAATACGCTTGTACAGGGGCAGGGTACGGTTCAGCTCGGTGACGAAATCGCGCACCTGCTGCTGCTTGTCGTCCTCGCAGCAGACCACGGTGCCGATCTTCTTGCCCATCTCCTTGACGATGCACTCCTTGACGGCCTCGCACTTGCCCAGCAGCTTTTCCAGCTCCTCAGGGCTGACATTCTCGCCGCTGTCCAGAATGATCAGGTTCTTCTTGCGGCCGGTCATATAGTACCAGCCCTCCTCGTCCACACGGGCCAGATCGCCGCTGTGGAGCCAGCCGTCGGCATCAATGGTCTCTGCCGTGGCCTCAGGGTCCTTGTAGTAGCCCAGCATCACGCAGCCGCCCCGGACGCAGATCTCGCCGGTCTCGTCCACCTTGACCTCGCAGAAGCCGTCCGGCTTGCCCAGAGCCCGCAGATGATCGCCGTCCTGTGCAATATTCAGCAGGCCGTAACCGGCCAGCTCCGTCATGGAGTAGCACTGGTTGATATAGATGCCGTTCTCCACCAGATAGTTCAGGATGGAGGGATCGAGGATGGCGGAGCTGCAGCTCAGGTTCCACAGACCGTTCAGGCGCTCCTTGTGGCCGCGCTTGATCTCGTTGTAGATCATCTCCACCAGCACCGGCGGGGTGGACATGGCGTCGCTGTGCATCAGGCTCATATCCCGGCGCAGATCGCGGGCGTCGCAGCAGAGGTTGAGCGTCCAGCCCTGGATGCCGTAGGCAAAGTAGCAGATGAAACCGGCCAGATGGAACATGGGCACCAGCGTGAAGTGGCTGATGATCTGGTCCAGATATTCCGGAGCCAGCTTTGCTTCCATTTCCGGAATGACGCTCTGGCCGTTGATATACATCTGGCAGGCGGTGAAGTAGTTCTTCTCGCTGAGCATGACGCCCTTGCTGCGGCCGGTGGTGCCGGAGGTGAACATCAGCATCAGCAGGGCCTCGTGGTCAATGCGGTTGGCCAGCTCTGCGGGGGCTGCGTCCTTCCAGGCATCCATGGGGCGCAGCTTTGCACCGTAGGCTGCTTCCAGCTGGTCACGGTAGCCGTAATCGATGCCATCGTTGAAGATGAGATCCGGCTCCACCAGACCCAGCTCATACTCCAGCTCCGGCCAGGTCTTGCCCTGGTTCAGGGTCACGATGACCGCGCCCGCCATCATGGTGCCAAAGACCACAGCGCCGTACTCGTAGTTAGTGCGGCTGAGGATGACGATCTTCTTCTCCTTGGGCTGACCCAGCTCCTGCTGCAGGTAGCCGGTCATTTTCCGGATATCCTGCACATACTGGGCATAGGTCTTTTCAACAACGGTATCCTTGCCCTCCACATAGCGGAAAGCCACCCGCTGAGCATATTTTTCCTGCATGGCGCAGACCATATCGTAAACTGTCATCGGCATTTCAGCAGCCGTAACCACCTGATAGCAAGCTTTCTTTTCCATTTGAAACACTCCCTGTCTTGCGTTGTTTTCCCCTCTGCATCCCCTGTTTTGGGAACTGCTGGGCATTCTGTTGTTCAGTATACCGCAGTTTTTTGTCAAAAGCAAGATTTAATTGCACAAATATGCAAGCTAAACTTGCGCTCTATCTGTGCATCCGGATGTAAATGTTGCCTTTTGTTGCGGCAGCGGGCCGGATATGGTAAACTTTTTCCCGGACCCCGCCTGCGGCCTGCGTGAACATGGTTTGATTGACAGCAACCGCAAAAAGCATTATACTTATTATTAAATATCCCTGAATTTTTTACATTCTGCGCCCGAATTACGGCAATCGTGCCATCCCGGGGTGTTTTGCGGCGCAAAGGAGGACCTTTTTCATGGAGGGAACCAAACCTCGTACCGCAAACTCGCTGGGCATGTTCGACCTGCTCAAGGGCGTTGGCATGCTGACCATCGTGTTTGCCCACACCGGCGAGCTGTACCCGATGGGCGACGCCAGCAATATCAACCCGCTGACCTTTTTCATGTTTGCCTACCGCGAATCCCTGATGGCGGCATTCTACATCGCCAGCGGCTACGGCTTCCGCAAGCGCTCCATTGCCAAGTGCATCGACCAGCAGTGCAGCACCCTGCTCAAGCCCTACATCTACACCGGCATTGCCACCACAGTGTTCCACTTTCTGGTCCATTATACCCTGTTCGGCAACCTGCACAACGCCACTTATGAGACCGGCAAGGTGCTGGGCGGCTTTGCGCTGGGCCTGCCCCACACGGCAGAGTATTTCGGCCAGCTGTTCTTCTCCTGCGGGCCCATGTGGTATCTGCTCTCGCTGATGATCGCGTGGATCCTGCTGGATGTGATCCTGAATATCTTCCCGGAAGCCTACATAAACTGGGCAGTGATCGGCACCATGCTGCTGGGCTGGGGCATCTGCATCACATGGGAAGCCCCCTTCTGCATCGGACAGGGCATGGTCACGGTGCCCGCTCTCTACGTGGGCTACCTTGCCAAAAAGCACAAGATCTTTGAAAAGCCCCTTTCGCCCCGGCTCCGCGCCGGGATGATCGCCGCCGCACTGGCGGTGGCCGCCCTGGTGCTGGTGACCCAAAGCACCGACTGTGTGTCCATGGCGGAGTGGACCTTTGGCCCCGTGAGCATCCTGCTGGATGCTGTGACCGGCCTTGGCATCCTGTCCATCGTCATCTGGTTCCAGCGCCGGGTGGACAACGCCGTGACCCGAGGCATTCAGGCCATCGGCCGCCGGTCGCTGTATATCTTCTGCGTCCACACCGTGG
>CAVDVT010000060.1:0-7563 GCA_963612415.1 bacterium
AGATACCGCAGGGCGATGTCCCCTGCAAACTTCCGCTTTTTGATGTAGCGCACCAGCAGCAACAGACCCACAAAGCACCAGATGCTCTCATATAAAAAGGTGGGATGCACCGGCAGGCTGGGGTCGATGGTCACGCCCTTGGGGGCCGTGACCACGCTGCTCAGGAGGTAGTCGTGGGTCGCCTCGCTGTACATACCCCAGGGCAGGGTGGTATTGCAGCCAAAGGCTTCCTGATTGAAGAAGTTGCCCCAGCGGCCGCAGCCCTGCCCGATGAGGAAGCCCATGGCCGCCAGATCAAACATGGGCAGCACCGGCACCCTGCGCCATTTGCAGGCCAGACCGCCGAACAGAAAACCGCCGATGATGCCGCCGTAAATGGCAAGGCCGCCATCCCGGATGGCGAACACCTCGGCAAGGCTGTGATATTCATAGGGCGAAAGCGCCACATAATAGAGCCGGGCACAGAGGATGCCCATGACCACGCCGATGAGGATCACATCCACCATGGCATCGGCGTCCACACCAAATTCCACGCCATGCCGGAACGCGAAGGCCAGTGCCAGGCACATGCCCACCGCGATGCAGACACCGTACCAGTAAATGTTCACGCTCCCGATGGAAAAAGCCACGCGGTTCAGCTCAAAGCTCAACCCCAGCCCCGGGAACTGTACCAGATTCGTCATTCTTCTGTTTCCTCCTCGTCTTCCAGCTCCAGCGCCTCATCTGCGGTGCCGTCCGGCTGGATGTACATGGCCGCCATCCGCTCCTCGCTCAGGATCGTTTGCAAGGCAGCGTCAGCATCCTCTGCCGTCAGTGCCGCCAGTGTGGCGATCTGCTGGGCCACGGTCTGGCCGCTGAGGGCAAAGTCTGCCATCTGGCTGGCCGAGTCCTCCACGTTTTCCAGATTTTCGATCAGCTGGCCGTATTTTTCGTTCTTGCACAGGGTAAAGATCTCCCGATCCACACCCTCGGCCCGGATGCGGGCGATCTCGTCCAGAAGCAGCTGCTTCACCGTATCGGGCACATCGCTCTCGCCGGTAAACAGGATGCAGCAGCAGCCGTCCACCCGCAGCACTTCCCCGCCAAAGCCGGGGTTGGTCAGGCCCTCGTCGTAAAGCTTCCGGTACAGTTTCGACATTCCGCCGCTGATACAGCAGAGGATCAGGTCATACAGCATCTCACTGCGCAGATCATCCGGCTGCAGCGGCTGCTCCTTGAAGCCAAGACCGAAACAGGGTTTGGACACCGGCATGGCAATGGTCTTTTCCCGTGCAGCCAACGTCATGGGTTCTTCTGCCAGAAGCCGCTGCACCCGTTCAGCCGGGCGGGGCTCCATTAAGCCGCTGCGCTCACAGGCGGCTAAGATCTGCTCCATGGTGGTGTTGCCCGCCGCAGCCAGCACCATGTTGTTGGGGGCATAGAACGCCTTGTGGGAGTCGTAGAGCATTTCCGGCGTGATCTGCGCAATGCTCTCCACCGTGCCCGCAATGTCACTGCGGATGGGGTGGCTGTGGTACAGGCACTCACACAATCCGGTGATGAGCCGCCAGTCGGCGCTGTCATCGTACATCTTGATCTCCTGCCCGATGATGCCCTGCTCCTTGGCAATGGTCTGCTCCGTAAAATAGGGGTGGTTCACCATGCCCAGCAGGATGTCCAGACTTGCGTCCAGCTGCTCGGTGGCCGTGAACAGGTAGCAGGTGCGGTCAAAGCTGGTAAAGGCATTGGCGTTGGCGCCGGTCTTGGCAAATTTGGCAAAGGCGTCGCCGTCCTCATCCTCAAACATCTTATGTTCCAGAAAATGCGCCACCCCGGCGGGCAGATGCACTTCCCTGCCGTCCACCCGGAAATCCCGGTCGATGGAACCGGCACGGGTGGCATAAATGACATGGGTGCCGGAGTAACCCGGCATGGGCCGCACGATCACGGTCAGACCGGAGGGCAGCACCTTCCATTCGTCTGCCGCTGCTTCCTGTAATGCGCGGTTTGCAGTTGCTTCAGGCATGGTCGGTCTCCTCCTCCCGGGTCAGAAGATAGCTGACCGAAAGGGTCAGCTGCCGCAGCACCGCGCGGACTTCTTCTTTGGTCACGGCCAGCAGCGCCGCACGGGCATCGTCCGGTGTCTGCACCGGGCCGCCCCGCAGCACTTCCATGTAATACCACGTTTCAATGCCGCCCAGCGTATCTTCAATGCCTGCCATCCCGCTGAGCAGGGAGCGGCGGCAGTCTTCCAGTTCCTCGTCTGTGATCGGCCCTTCGCACAGGTCAGCCAGTTCTTTCAGGATGGCCTGCTCGGCCCGGGCAGCGTCGGCATGCTCCACGCCGCTGTTCACGGCCATGCTGCCGGTAAAGCTCTGGAAACTGGAGGCGCAGTAGTAGCACAGGTGATCCCGTTCCCGCACATTCAGGAACAGGCGGCTGGTCACACTGCCGCCGTACAGGGCCATAGCAAGCCGCACCGCCGCCATCTGTTCCGGACGCATGGGCACACCGAGAGTAAACAGCATACAGAGCTTGGCCTGCACCGTATCAAAGCATTCTGTCCTCCGCACTGCTTCCTGCCGGGGCATGGCAAGGTTCTCCACCAGCGGTTCCGGGGCGCGGGCGATGCGGGACAGTTCCTCCAGAAGGGCGTCCTTCACCCGCTCGGTCTCCGTCTCCCCGCAGCCCAGTACCAGCAGCTCGATATTTGCGGTGCGCAGCATCTCACGGTAAGCAGCCGTCAGCGTTTCCGGCGTCAGAGCGTCTACTTCTTCCAGATAGCCCTCCTGCCGGATGCCGGCAGGGCTGCTGCCAAAGAACTCCCGATTCGCCTGCCGCTGGCAGTAGATCCGCTTCTCATTCACTTCATCTTCCAATGCCTTTTTCAGCATCTGCTTTTCAATGCTGACCGCTTCCGGGTCAAACACGCCGTCCACGAAAGCCGGATGAAAGGCCGTACCCAGGGCCAGCGCGGCATACTCGCGGGTCAGGTTCTCCCCTTCCAGCGCAAAGCGGTCCTTGATGCCGGTAGCACTGACGCAAAGGTTGTGGTTCGCGCCCAGCGGGCGGGCATCCACCGTCAGGTCAGCCCCGTACAGCCGGGCCAGCTTTTTGGTCATCTGGGTCATATCCGGACAGTCCGCATAGCCCCGCTCCATCAGCAGCGGCAGCAGCGCATGGGCGGTCGCCGTCTCCCGCCGGGCCGGAAAGGCAAAGTGGATGCTGATCCGGCAGCGGTTGAATTTCTGCGCCGGGTCCCACGAAAGATGGACGCCGGGCGCGATCTCGGTTCGTTTCAATAGTTGGTTCTCCTTCTATTACAGTTTCACACGTTCCAGTGCAAGGAATTCTTCCAGGGAAAGCCCCGATGCACGGATGGCAAGGGCGTTTTCCGCCCCCACATACCGCCAGTGCCACGGCTCGTACACCATGCCGGTGGCTGCCTGACGCTCCTCCGGCCAGCGCAGGATAAAACCATACTCGGCCGCATAGGCACTCAGCCACTCATAGGCGCGGGTGTCTGCAAAAGCCGTGGTCTTTTCGGTGCAGTCCGGGCTGAGGATGTCTGCCCCATAGCCGGTGGCCTGCTCGCTGGCATTCGCCTGCGGGACGATGCTTCCGGCCCGGGCAACTGCTTCTTCCTCGGTGCAGCCCTTTTCCAGATAGCTCTGCTTCCAGGCGTCAAAGGCAGCTTCCCGCGCCGATACATCCCGATAACCGGTGACCAGCTCCAGCGTGATGCCATCGGCCGCAGCGGCCTCAGCCATTCTGCGATACTGCTCTGCGGCTTCGGTCTCCAGCTGCTGGCCGGTAGCATCGTCCGCCACCGCCAGTGCAGGGGCAGGTTCAGTTTCCAGCGGCAGATTACGGTTCACCACCACCAGCCGCACATCCGAAAGATCCAGCTGGTAATCCGTGCCGTCATATGTCTGGGCCTCAAAGGCTTCCGGCCCCGCGATCAGGGCGTGGGCGCGGGGCAGCAGCCAGAGGATGCCGCTGGTCATCAGGGCCATGGCCGCGCCGCAGGCCGCCAGAAATATGGCCCAGTTCCGTGCCAGCCGCAGACAGCGGCGGATCTTCCATTCCCGCCGGGTCATCCGCCGCCGGGGAGTCTGTTTGTTCTGATTCATCGGTTCCTCACTCTTTCCTGTACACCAAAGCATTTTCAAACGGCCTGTTCCGCGCCGGAAATTACAGTCACTTTTTATTATACACTTCTTTGTGCAGGGTGTAAACGGCAGCAGCTGTTAAAAAACCGTGACATTTTTGCGCAGCTCACCTCCCCTGTTGCCCGTCCTCCCGGAAAAACGAGTATTTTTGAGCGTCTTTCCTATAAAACGTTGATTTGCTGTTTCCCGGATGCTATCCTGTTTTCAAGGGCACGATCCGGAACATCCGGACACAAAGAAAAGCAGACGACCCGAAGGTCGTCTGCAGCAAATTATTTATCCCGATAATGTAAGGCGCTCTGGCTTTCCAATGCCTTCATACGTTGTATGGACATTGTCAACAAATATTTGTGAATCACGCGTGAATTTTCAAAAAGGAGACGTAAAACAATGACAATCAAAACTTACAGCCTTGCCCAAAACGGTTCCGAACGGCTTGCGCCCAGTTTCCGGGTGCGGGAGTTCCGCTGCCGCGACGGCTCTGACACCATCCTGATCGATGACGAGCTGGTCGTGCTGCTTCAGTGCATCCGGGAACACTTCGGAAAACCCGTCCACATCACCAGCGGCTACCGCACCGCCGCCTACAATGCCGCACTGCCCGGCGCCAGCCCGACCAGCCAGCATCTTCAGGGCCGGGCCGCAGATTTCTGGGTAGAGGATACGCCCATTTCCACGGTAGCCGACTATACTGAAAAGCTGCTGCCCGGCCGGGGCGGCATCGGCCGCTACCCAAAGGATGCCGCCCACCCCGCCCGCACCACCGGCTGGGTGCATCTCGACACCCGCCCCGGCAAAAGCCGGTGGAAGGCATAAAACAAAAAGCGCCGGAACGTTTCAAATGCACGTTCCGACGCTGGATCTGGAGCAGGATACGGGACTCGAACCCGACAGGGGGCGTTCTTGGGTAAATTTGCAGTCTGAAATCCAACGGCCAAACGCATATTTTGAAAGCCGTTATTCATCTGTGAAATCGCCACAACACATTTGAGCGAAAAAAGTGGGTTACTAAAGTGGGTTACTTCTCCAGGACACGGGTCACTTCCCGAGTACCTTCTGGAGTACCGAATCCAGGGCTTCAGCAGTCACTTTATCCTCACCTTCTACCAGATGCGCGTACACCCCGTAAGTATCCATCTGCCGGGAATGGCCCACCAGATTTTTCACAGCGCCCTCTGGCAGGGTCTTAGCCAGGCTGACGAAGGTGTGTCTGAGGTTATACGGAGGCACATAGTTCAGTCCGTTCGCCTTGCAGTAGCACTTCCAGCGGTTCATGTAGCTGTGTTCCGCCGTGATGCCGAACACCGACGCCTCCCCCTCCGTGAGTTGGCGCTGCTGTTCCAGGATGGCTTGCGCTGTCGGGGTCAGCTGCACAGCACGGAGAGCATTGTCGTTTTTGCCCCGGGTTACCTCACCCCTGGAATTAATGGCCCGGCGGATCTGTACCACATCGCCTTTGACATCACTCCAGCGCAGCCCGATCAACTCTCCCGGACGCAGGCCCGTCACAACGCTGAAACGGTATGCGTTGACCCAAGGGTCCTGCACTGTTTTTCCTCGCCAGAGGGTCGTATCGATGGAGAACAGCTTCTTCAAGTCCTCGGGCTGGAGGATTTCTTTCTCCTTCGCCCGGGCACCTTTGGGAACGTGCAGCGATTCCGGCAGAAGGGTGGACAGCTTCATCAGCCGCATCCACTTGCAGAAAGCCCGGAGGTCAGCGCACATGGATCGCAGATACTTCCGGCTCAAGCCACCGGCAAACCCACGATTCACGGCAGACTGCAAGGCAGCTTCCGTCAATGCCTCGACTCGCTTTTTCCCAATCACGGGTTTTACCCAGACCTTCCAGCGACTCTCTATCGGCTCCCAGTTTGAGCGGCTGGTCGTCATCTTGACCTCTTTCAGCCATTGGGCAAACACCGTTTCTACCAGCACCCGGGTGTTCACGATCCCTTCCTCGAGCCAGGCGTCGGCCTTGCGGTTGGCTTCACGCTGGCCGGTGCGACCCGGCTTTGAGGATGTGAACGTTTTGCGCACCCCATCCTTCTGCACCTTGATTTGCCAGCGTTTCTGGTTCGGCAGCCATTGGGCGGTATTGGTTCGTTGTCCCATAGTTTGAACCTCCTTTGGGTACACTTTGACAAGCCCGCCCAGAAGAGGTATAATCGCAATGTCGAGTGTGCGATGCCCTCTTTAGGGTGAGCCGCTTATGAAACGCTTCGGTGGTGGTACACCGGAGCGTTTTTGTTTTGTTCAACTGCCGAGGAACGTGCAAAAATGCACGTTGTTTTTTTCAGTGTCTGAGCGATTTCCAAAATGGAAACAGTTCATCAGAACAGATCACTGTGCGTTCCAGTGCGGGTCAGATACAGGATCAGCTCTGCGCCGTCGATCTCATACACCAGCAGCCAGTCCGGCGCGATGTGGCACTCCCGGCATCCGCTGTAGTCGCCCACGAGCTGGTGGTCGCGGTTCTTGGGCGGCAGTTCTTCACCGGCAGCCAGCTTCTTGATAACATTGGTCAGAAGCGCCAGATCATAGCCGCGCTTTTGGATGCGCTTAAGGTCTTTCTGGAACCTCGACGAAGGACGAACGGCGTACATCATGCCAGCAGCTCCTTCATCATCTCATCCACATCCGTATAGGTCTTGCCCATGGTCGGGTCGGCTTTCATCTGCTTGACTTCGCGGATGGCCTCCTGCGTCTCGGCGTTGGGCGTATCGCCGCTGATTTCAAAGGGAATACGGTTTTCACGCACCGCCTTCTTGGCAAAAATGTTGATGGCTGTGGTCATAGACATCCCCATGTCCGTGCAGAACGCTTCAAACTGTTTTTTGAGGGTTGCATCCATGCGAATGTTGATGCTTGCGGTATTTGCCATAGTATCACCTTCCTTAGCTTTATTGTATGCTGATTTGCGCACATTGTCAACACAATGAAACGAACTATTTACGAATTGTCGTTACCCCACCCAGTGCGTCCAACCTACGGCCCGGCCCTCCAGTGGTGGTACACCGGGGCGTTTTCTTTTTACATACAGGTGAGTGATATTCTACGCCTTGCGGCACCCCGTCACTCCCGGAGGTTAAACATATATAAGGCGACCCCGCCATGGTACGCATCGTTGAGAGGCGCGGCGGGGTCTGTATCAGGCCCTTAGTATAACACTGCTCTCAACGGATTGTAAATAGAACAGCACGAAAAAGCATGGTGTTCTATGTTTCACATAAAGGCAAAGGCCAGCCACATTTCTGCGGCTGGCCTTGTAAACACTTGATGCGCTTACGCGCTGCCGCCAAAGCGGCAAAGTGATATTATCCTATAGATAACACACTCTGTTTACAAAGTCAACCATCTTTTTCTTGCACCCTCTTGACAAGTGTAGGTTTGTCAATGATGTGTTACACAGCGG
>CAVDVT010000061.1:0-7515 GCA_963612415.1 bacterium
GATAACGCCCTGGATCTCCGGCGTGGACAGGACTGCATCAAACAGCCTGTCGATATCCACCAGAAAGGTGGACTGCACGGCCTCGGCGCCCTTCAGTTCCTCCTCAAAGCTGGTAAAGGCATACCACCAGCTGGCTCCGTCGGCGGTCCGGATAGCCCGCAGCTGCATCCGGCTGCTGGCCGCGTCCGGCTCCACCGCTGCCACAAACTGTCCCCCTGCTTTCATCCGGCGGCGGAGAACGGTCAGCGTGTGGGCCAGCTGCTCCTGAGTCGGTTCCTGCTGCAAGGCATAAATGGCCTGCTCGATCGTTTCATTGCCCTGCAGGCCCTCATCCTGGTTCTGGTTCATCGTGTGTTGTTCCTTCCCTGTTTTTTCCTTATTCTATCATGTTTTCCGCACAAACGCAAAGCGCCTGCCCTTTTGCAGCATGGGGCAGGCGCTTTGGATCATTTTTTATGCGTGCAGACGCTGTTCTTCTTCCAGCTCCACCTTCAGGTCGTTCTGGATGGCCACAAAGCAATCCAGCAGGATGGGGTTGAACTGGCCGCACTCGCCGTGCAGGATCATCTCCACAGCGGTCTCGTGGGAGTAGGCCTTTTTGTAGCACCGCTCACTGGTCAGGGCGTCGTACACATCTGCCAGCGAAACGATCTGGGCCTCGATGGGGATATCGTCCCCCTTCAGGCCGTCCGGGTAGCCGCGGCCATCCCACCGCTCGTGGTGCCAGCGGGCAATGCTGTATGCCGTCTGAAGCAGCGGCTCGTGGTTGAAATTCTGCAGCTTGCTCAGCATCTCAGAGCCGCACACGGCGTGGGTCTTGATGATCTCAAACTCCTCAGGCGTCAGGCGGCCGGGCTTGTTCAGGATCTTTTCGTCAATGGCGATCTTGCCAATGTCGTGCAGGGCCGAAGCCAGCGGGATGTTATCCTGCATCTCGCTGGTGATATGGTAGTTGTTGGGCCGCTCCAGCAGCTTGTCCAGAATGCGCTCCGTCAGGCGCTGGATGTGCTGGACGTGCAGGCCGCTCTCGCCATTGCGGAATTCCACGATCTGGCTCAGAACACCCACCAGCATGGAGGTGTTCTTTTCCCGCTCCCGGATCTGCTCCGAAAGCAGGGTGATCAGCCGCCGCTGCTTGGCGTAGAGCTTGATGGTGTTGAACACCCGGCGGTAGACCACCCGGGAGTCAAAGGGACGGGACACATAGTCCGAAACACCCATCTCGTAGGCGCGGCGGACCGAATCCTCGCTGTCCTCGCTGGAGATCATGATCACGGGCAGGTCTTCAATGGTATGGTTGCGGTTCATGTAATCCAGCACCTCAAAGCCGTCCATGCCGGGCATCACCAAATCCAGCAGCACCAGGGCGATGTCTCCGCTGTGCTGGTGCATCTTTTCCAGACATTCCTCGCCGTTGGCGGCTTCCACAATGCGGTAATCGCTTTTCAGGATCTCCGAAAGGATGGTGCGGTTCATCTCCGAATCGTCCACGATCAGGATCTGCTGCTTTTCCTGCTTGGCTTCACTGTCTTCCGGGGCAGTATCTGTACCGGCCACTACCACGGTGTTTTTCCGCATCTTGGCCTGATACATCAGCCGGTCGGCCTGCCGGACGATCAGCTCCATGGCGTCGCCCATGTTCTGCACCACACCGCCCACGCTGACCGACAGCCGCATGTGGGAATAACCCGGCACAATGGCTTCATGCACCTTTTCCCGGATCTGTTCCAGCTTGATCTTCAGGTAATCTTCCGGGATGCCGGGCAGAAGCAGCAAAAATTCATCGCCGCCAAAGCGCACCAGCGCATCCGTCTGCCGGATGCAGCCGCGCACCACATTCGCCGCCGTTT
The DNA here is from genome assembly GCA_963612415.1 of bacterium. GTDB lineage: Bacteria > Bacillota > Clostridia > Oscillospirales > Ruminococcaceae > Faecalibacterium. The sequence goes on from CAVDVT010000061.1 coordinate 1,851, forward strand.
TCAGGGCAAGGTCGCCTGCGTGGTGGCCGTATGTATCGTTGTAGACCTTGAAATCGTCCAAATCCATCAGGGCCACGCCCACCGGGCCCTTCATCCCCCGCACGATCTCCTCGTAATAGCGGCGGTTATACACATCGGTCAGCGCGTCGTGGTAGAGCTTGGTGTTGTAGCCGGAAATAGCGCTGAACAGCGCATCGGCATCATCCGGGTCGATGATGGTCTCGCTGTGCATCCGCTGCAGCACTTCCATCACATAGGGCTGGCCGTCAATGTCCATATAGCGGGCTGTCACCTGCACGATGTCCGGGTCAAAATATTCCAGCTTGCAGCGGGTGTCGCGGTTCTCGTAGGCGCTTTTCACCGCGCAGTGGCGGCACCGGCGGTCCTTGTGGCGGCAGGCATAACACAGCTCCTCCTCATAAGGGTCAGAGCGTTTGCCCTCCTGAATGCGGCCAATGGTGTCCGCATCCAGCAGCCGTATATCCGCATACAGCTCCTTCAGAGGTTCCATCAGGGTCTTGACTTCCTGCATTGTTTTCATGTTTTGCCTGTTCCTTCATTTTTATGCTGCCGGCCCCGGAGTTCCGGCGGCATAGATAGCGCAATTATATCGTGATATACCTATTATACACATTGCACAGACCAAATGGAAGGAAAAACAAAAAATTCTTTCTTTTTTCGGCAGGATTCGGGTCTTTTTTGCAAAATCAGTAGCCCTTGCCTGAAAAAAGTGCTACAATAGATTCATCTGATAGATTTTAGATGCAAAAAAACACAAGGAGAACCCTGACTATGACGCTGGAAGAATGCTACGCACAGATGGGTGCAAATTACAACGATGTCCTCAAGCGGTTCTATAAGCCCGAGATGATCAGCCGCTTTGTAAAGCTGTTCCCTGCGGACACCAGCTTTCAGCAGCTGGAAGACGCCATGGCTTCCGGAAATGTCAAGGAAGCGTTCCGTGCGGCCCACACCCTGAAGGGCGTCAGCCTGAACCTTGGCTTCGACAACCTCAGCCCTTCGGCGGTGGCACTGACGGAGATCCTGCGCGCCGGCACATTTGAAGGCGCCGCAGAGCAGCTTGCCCTTGTGGAAAAAGAATACGCCCGGACCATGGAAGCGATCCGCGGTCTGGATTGACACCCCCTGTCACCTGAAGTCTCCGGCACCCCCGGGGACTTTTTCTGGATAGGGAAAATTTGGGGAGGAAACATGATGAAACGACTGCTGCGCTCTGCCGCCTGCCTTTTGCTCAGCGGGGCACTGGCTCTGAGCTGTACCGCCTGTGTGGGCGGCAAAAAAGCGCCCACCACGATCACGGTGTGGACTTATTATAATGGAGAACAGCTGGAAAGCTTCAACCAGCTGGTGGATCAGTTCAACAGCACCGTTGGGCAGGAGCAGAACATTGTGGTGGAAAGCTCCAGCCAGGGCAGCGTGAACGATCTGGAAACCAGTGTGCTGGCCGCTGCGGAGGGCAAAGTGGGTGCAGATGCCCTGCCCAACATCGTTTCCTCCTACGCCGACACCGCCTACACGCTGGACCAGATGGGTCTGGCCGTTGATCTTTCGTCCTACCTGACCGAAAAGGAAAAGGCCGCCTACATCGAGGGCTTTCTGGAGGAGGGCGACCTGCTGAACAATGGCCAGCTCAAGCTGTTCCCCATTGCCAAATCCACGGAGCTGCTCTACCTCAACGCCACCGACTTTGCCCCCTTTGCCGAGGCGACCGGTGTGACTTATGAAGACCTTTCCACCGTGGAGGGCCTTACGGAGACCGCCCATAAATACTATGACTGGACCGACCGCCAGACTGCCGAACCCAACGACGGCAAGGCACTGTTTGGCCGGGACGCACTGGCAAACTACCTGCTGTGCGGCGCGCAGGAACTGGGCACCACCATTTTCGATGCCGAAAACGGCGTGATGACCCTGAACTTTGACAAAGCCACCCTGCGCAAATTGTGGGACAACTACTACGTTCCCTTTGTCAAGGGCTGGTTCGGCGCCAGCGGACGCTTCCGCAGTGACGACGTAAAAACCGGCAACCTGCTGGCCTATGTAGGTTCCTCGTCCAGCTCGTCCTTCTTCCCCACCCAGGTGCTGACCAACGACACCGACAGCCACAACATCGATATGGTGGCGCTGCCTGCCCCCAGCTTTGCAGGCTGTGAGCCTGTGGCAGCCCAGCAGGGTGCCGGCATGGTCGTCACGCCCGGCACCGACGAGGAGATCCGCGCCAGCGTGACCTTTCTGAAGTGGTTCACCCAGCCGGAAAACAACCTGCAGTTCTCGTTGCAGTCGGGCTATATGCCGGTGACCTATGCCGCCAACAATCTGGACGCCATGGAAGCCAGCGGACTGGAGATCTCCGACAGCATCCATTCCGTGTTAGAACTTTCCATTGATGCCGTGAACAACGACCGCCTTTACACCACCCATGCGTTCCCGGACGCCATGAGCGCCCGCAACAAGCTGCAATACGCCATGCAGGATATTGCAGACGCCGACCGCGCCGCGGTGGTGGAGCGCATTGCCGCCGGACAGACACCGGAACAGGCCGAAGCCGAGTTCCTGACCGACGAATACTTTGACGCCTGGTATGACCAGACGCTTGCGACCCTCAGTGCATACGCAGGCTGAGTGCCGTTTCCGACGCTGCGGAAGGGAGGGGCCCGCACAGAATGCTGATCAAACAAACCCAAAAAACGGAAAAGCGTGACCCGGGTCGTTCCATTTTTGGCACCATCTTCACCTCTCTGCTGGTCGTGCTGGCCATCGAGATCTTCCTGCTGACCTTCTCCATCTATGCCACGCAGGTGGGGCCCCAGCTGAACCAGAACGCTGAGGATATCCTGACCATGCAGGTGGACAACCGCAGCAGCTATCTGCAAAGCATGCTCAACGATGCGCAGGATCTTACCGGCCTTTCGGACACGCTGAACGCCCTGACCCAGCAACTGCTGGACGAAGGTGCCATCTCTCTGGACACACTGGACAGCGGCAGCAAGGCCGCCATGCCTCTGCTGGAAGCCGCCGCCCCGGAGCTGATCGACACCCTGCGCAGCAAATCCGTGAACGGTGTATTCCTGATCCTGAACACGCATGATCTGGATGAGCGGGTGCCGGACAGCCGGATGCCGGCCGTTTACCTGCGGGATCTGGACCCAGACGCCGCCCCTTCCCAGAACAATGCTGACCTGATGTTCGTGCGCGCCCCGGCCCAGCTGGTGCAGTGTCAGGCCATTGCCACCGACAACAGCTGGGAACCCTCCATCCGTTACCGTGCGCTGGGCAATGTGGGGTTCCTCTATCCGCCGTTTGAAACGGCCTACAAGGACAACGCCAGTCTTTCCCCCTCCGATTACGGTCACTGGACGGCCCATTCCTTTGTAATGACCGGCGACACCCACGAGGCCATTGCCTACAGCCAGCCCCTGATCCTGCCGGACGGCACCGTGTACGGTGTGATCGGCGTGGAGCTGCTGGCCGACTACCTGCGCGAGAACCTGCCCTGCAGCGAGCTGCAGAACAACGGTTCCGGCACCTATTTTCTGGGTGTGACCTCCACGCTCAAAAATGCCTCCTCGCTGGACATCACCCCGGTGTTCACCTCCACGCAGTGCAGCCTGCTGGGCGGCGAGAGCAGCGGCAGCCTGCATTTCCGCTCCAACAACCTGAGCTACCGGTTTGCGGTGGATCACACCTCCTACACTTCTACGGTCGTGCCGCTGGAACTGTACAACCGGAATGCCCCCTTCTCCGGGGAGCAATGGGTTCTGGTGGGCGCTGTGCCCTCGGACACCCTGTATGCGTTTGCACAGCGGGTACAGAACATGCTGTTCCTGACCGTGCTGATGACCCTGATTGCAGGTTTCCTGTTCAGCTGGCTGGTCAGCCGGCGCCTTGCAAAGCCCATTGCCCGGCTTTCCGGCGAGGTGGCCGCTGCCAAGGAAAGCTCTGTGGACATCCCGCATCTGTCGGCTACCGGCATCACGGAGCTGGATCAGTTCGCAGCCGCCATCACCCAGCTGAGCAAGGATGTTCTGGACTCCTCCACCCGTTTTCTGCGCATCATGGAAATGGCCAGCGTGGAGCTGGGCGGCTATGAACTGCGGCAGGACAGTGTTTATGTGACCGACAACTTCTTTGCCATGCTGGGCCTTGCCCCGGAAAATGTCAGCACCATGACACCGCAGCAGTTCCGTGCCCTTCTGGCCCAGCTGGTGCAGGAGCGGCTCTACCGCGTTTCCCCCGGCAACGACCGGGTCTTTGCCATCCCCCAGCCGGATGGGGACGTCCACTACATCACCCTGCGCATCACCCGCATCCTGGGCGAGTCCGCCTCGGAAGTGGGCCTGGCCGAAGATGTCACAGCCTCCACGCTGGAACGCCAGCGCATTGAGCATGAGCGCGATTACGATATCCTGACCGGCCTGTACAGCCGTCAGGCCTTTGACCGGGTGTGCGGTCGGCTGTTTGAACATCCGGAGCAGCTGGGCTGTGCAGCCCTGCTGATGATGGATCTGGACAACCTCAAGCACATCAACGACACCTACGGCCACGACTGGGGCGACCAGTACATCCGCCAGACCGGCCAGTGCTTTGCGGCACACACCCCGCCCAACACCGTCTGTTCCCGCCTTTCCGGCGATGAGTTCCTGCTGTTCTTCTATGGTTACAAGACCCAGAACGAGATCCGGGACAAGCTGGAAGACCTGAACACAGCCCTCAAGGAGAGCATTGCCATCCTGCCCAACGGCCGGGAGCTGCACATCAGCATTTCCGGCGGCATTGCATGGTTCCCGGAGGACGGCTTTGACCTCAAGACCCTGAAAAAGTATGCCGACTTTGCCATGTATCAGGTCAAGCACTCCCACAAGGGCCGGATGAAGGACTTTGACGTTGGTGTATACCATCAGGAAGAATACGCCGCCCAGACCCAGCGCGACTTTGAGCGTCTGGTGCGGGAGGAACTGGTGGCTTACCACTTCCAGCCCATCTTCTCGGCCCGCAGCGGCCGGGTGGTGGCCTACGAAGCCCTGATGCGGGTGGATCTGCCCACCCTGCATTCCCCCGCACAGGTAATGCAGCTGGCCCACGAGACCGGGCATCTGTATGAGATCGAACGGATCACTGTGTTCCGCTCCAGCGAGACCTTCCTGCGGCTGCAGGCACAGGGCCTTGTGCGCAGCGATGCGCTGCTGTTCCTCAACTCCATTGCCAATGTCAGCATGACCGACGCCGACGATGCGGCCTATGTAGAGCGCTTCCCGGAGCTGCTCAAGCGGCTGGTGGTGGAGATCACCGAGCAGGAAGACCTTGACCGCGAGTGTCTGGAGCGCAAGCGGAGCGTGCCGGGTTTCTCCGGCTCCTTTGCACTGGATGACTACGGCAGCGGTTACAGCAACGAGATCAACCTGCTGGAACTGTCGCCCCGGTACATCAAGATCGACATCAGCATCATCCGGGGCATTGATACCGACCGCGACAAGCAGCAGATCGTTTCCAACATTGCGGCCTATGCCCATGCCCGCAGTATGCAGCTGATCGCTGAGGGCATTGAGGACGAAGCCCAGCTGCGGACAGTCATTGATCTGGGCGTAGACCTGCTTCAGGGCTACTACCTCAGCCGCCCGGCCTCGGTGCCGGCGCCCATTTCTCC
>CAVDVT010000062.1:0-7508 GCA_963612415.1 bacterium
CTGCTGCCCCGGCTGTGCCCGGTGAGCTGGAACGAATAAGGAGGCCCCATGAACGAAAAGCCAACGCTGAACATCGTTCTGGTAGAGCCGCGCATCCCCCAGAACACCGGCAATGTGGCCCGCACCTGCGCCTGCACGGCCTGCCGCCTGCATCTGGTGGGCCCCATGGGGTTTGCTATCGATGACAAAAAGCTCAAACACGCGGGGCTGGACTACTGGCACTACTTGGACATCAGCTATTATGACGGGCTGGATGACTTTTTTGCTAAAAACAAAGGCCCGTTTTATTACTTTACCACCAAAGCGCCCCAGCGCTACACCGATATCCGCTACCCGGACGGGGCCTACCTCGTGTTCGGGCGGGAGGATGCCGGTTTGCCCGAAGCACTGCTGGCGGCCAATCAGGAACACTGCATCCGGATGCCCATGCGGGACACCTGCCGCAGCCTGAACCTGTCCAACAGTGTAGCCGTGGGCGTGTACGAAGTGCTGCGCCAGTGGGATTTTCCGGAGCTTCTGGACCACGGCCGCTTACGAGAATATGAATGGAAATGAGGGAAATTATGAGCAAGATCGCAATCCTGACCGATTCCTCCTGCGATATGCCGAAGGAGCTGGCCGAGAAATACGGCATTGATATTATGAGTTTCCACATCCTGCTGGATGATGTGGACTACATCGAGCGTGAGAGCTGCACCAACGAGGAGTTCTACGACAAGATGCGCGCCGCCAAGGGCATCCCCTCCACGGCCGCCATCACGCCCCTGCAGTTCTGCGAAAAGTACTGCCAGTATGTGGACGAGGGCTACACCGATGTCATCCATGTGCCCATTAACCGCAGCGGTTCCTCCACCTACAACAACGCCCTGATGGCACAGGGGATGCTGCGGGAGGAGCGCCCGGAACACCACCTGAAGATCCATCTGCTGGACCCCCACACCTATTCCATGGTGTTCGGCTGGTACATCTGCGAGATGGCCCGCAAGCTGCAGAACGGGGCAGAGATCAGCCACGTCATCCACGAGTTTGAGACCCAGATGAACAAGATGGAGATCATCCTCGGACCTTACAGCCTGAAGCAGATGAAAAAGAGCGGCCGCATCTCCGCCGCCGCTGCCGTGATGGGCGAGCTGATGGGCATCCGCCCCATCATCACCCTGATCGACGGCAAGACCAAGGTGGAAGCCAAGGTGCGCGGCGATGATAAGGTGGTACCCGCTATGGTGGAACTGGCCAAAAAGCGCTGCGAAGGCGTGGAGGATTTTGATTATATGATCGGCCACACCAACATCCCCCAGAAGGATGATCTGGTCAAGGCCTGCCGCAAGGCCTTTGGCAAAGACCCGCTCATCGTCTTCCCGCTGGGCGGCGTGGTCTCCGCCAACACCGGCCCCGACACCATCGCACTGGTCTATGTCGGCCATGCGCGTTAAGGTTTCCCTTGCGCCCCGGCCCGTTTTATGATAGAATAACCCCGGGAATGAAGTTCTCCCCAAGCTGTTTTCAGATGGCTTAAACCGCTTTTCAAGCTGATGACTTCTGTGATTTTGACCGGTCACAGGAGGCATCAGCTTTTTTTGTGGCCAATTTTCAGGAGGTAGTTATGTTAACGTCCCTTGCCTACATCTTTTTAGCAGGCCTTGCTCTGGCAGCACTCTGTCAGAAGCTGGGCCTGCCCCGCATCATCGGCATGCTGTTCACCGGCATCCTGCTGGGCCCCTGCGTACTGAACGTTCTTGACCCGTCCATCCTGTCCATCTCTGCCGACCTGCGGAAGATGGCGCTCATCATCATCCTGCTCAAAGCCGGGCTTTCCCTCAACCTGGCCGACCTGAAAAAAGTAGGCCGTCCCGCTATTTTAATGTCCTGCCTGCCCGCCAGCTTTGAAATTTTAGGCTATGTCCTGCTGGCCCCGGCCCTGCTGGGCATCACCCGCACCGAAGCCGCCGTGATGGGCGCTGTACTGGCGGCGGTATCCCCCGCCGTGGTGGTGCCCCGGATGGTCCATCTGATGGAGACCGGCTGGGGCACCGGCAAGAGCATCCCCCAACTCATCATGGCGGGCGCTTCCTGTGATGACATCTTCGTCATTGTACTTTTTACCACCTTTCTCAACATGGCCCAGGGCGGAACGGCCAATGTCCGGGACTTTGTCAGCATTCCGGTATCCATTCTGCTGGGGGTGGCACTGGGTGCTGTGACCGGCCTTGCCCTGAGCTGCTTTTTTGAAACCGCTTACGCCCACAAACACTGCGTCCGCAACAGCATGAAAGTCATCATCGTTCTGGGCGTCTCCTTTTTGCTGGTGGCAGCTGAGACCTGGCTGGCCGACCTTGTATCGGTGTCCGGTCTGCTGGCGGTGGTCAGCATGGCCTGTATGCTGCGGGTCAGATGCCCTGCCTTTGTTTCCAAACGACTGAGTGAAAAATTCGGCAAACTGTGGCTGGCAGCTGAAGTCATCCTGTTCGTTCTGGTAGGCGCAGCCGTGGACATCCGCTACATGGCCAAGGCCGGCGGAATGGCCGTACTGCTGATCTTACTTGCACTTGCCTTTCGCACCATCGGTGTCTGCCTCTGCCTTGTAAAAACGCCCCTGAACCGGAACGAGCGGCTGTTCTGCGTGATGGCCTATCTGCCCAAGGCCACCGTGCAGGCTTCCATTGGTTCCGTTCCGCTGGCGGCAGGCCTGCCCTGCGGCGATATCGTGCTGAGCGTGGCGGTGCTGGGTATCCTCATCACAGCCCCCTTGGGTGCAGTGCTGATGGATGCTTTTTACAAAAAGCTTCTTGTCCGGGAATAATGCCTGTTCCCGTTGCATTTTGCGCAGATTTATGCTATACTCCCTTTTGCTGTGCTTTTGGTGCAGCGTTCCTGAAAGAGCAACTTAGGATTTTAGGCTCCCCGGCGCACTCGAGCGTGCCGGGCCAAACCCACGGGGCTGGCGGTCCCTGTGCGGTCAAAATTCATCCGCCGGAGTATTGTTATGAATCAGAAATTTACTGTCCGCAAACTGGCCCGCTGCGCAGTGGTCGCAGCCCTTTACGTAGTGCTGTGCATGGCATTGCAGCCGTTCTCGTTCAATGCAGTGCAGGTGCGCGTGGCCGAGGCCCTCTGCCTGCTGCCCGTGTTCGGCCCGGAGTACATTGCCGGCGTAGTGCTGGGCTGCTTCCTGGCAAACCTGCTGGGCTCCACCATCGTAGATGTCATCTTCGGCACCCTGGCCACCCTGCTGGCCTGCCTGGTGACCTACAAACTGCGGAACATCCGCTTCAAGGGTCTGGCCATCGTTCCCTCTCTGGCACCGGTCATCTTCAACGCCGTTATCATCGGCATTGAGATCGCTGTCATGTTCCCCGATCCTTCTTCCTCCGCCCCGCTGTGGCTGGTCTGCGTCTCCAACGGTATCTCCGTTGGCATCGGTGAGCTGATCAGCTGCACCGTGCTGGGCGTTCTGCTGGTGAAGATCGTGGAGACCAACACCGCCCTGCGGAAGGTCTTTGTCGCCGCATAAACTGAAAAATACACCGGCCTGCTGATCGAGCAGCAGGCCCGGTACCGCTTTGCAAAGGCTTCGTTTTTGTTGCTCGGCCTTTCCAAAGCAAACTCCCCATGTCTGCACCGTTGGGTGTTGACATGGGGAGTTTTTTCATAACATATTACTTGTGTTCTTCCAGCCACCGCAGGGCCATATAGGTGTAGGCCGCGCTGCCTTCAAAGAGGATGCTGTCGTCGAACTTCACCTTGGGGTGATGCTGACCATAGGCATAGCCCTCCTTGGCATTGCCTGCCGCAATGAACATGCTGACGGTGGGCACCTTGTGGCTGACAAAGGCGAAGTCCTCGCTGCCGCCGCCGGGCTTGCCGCCGGTGACAGGGGCCATATCCATGGCGCCCCGGCCCAGCAGGTCGGTCATATAGGTCAGGGCATTGGCTGCCAGCGCTTCGTCCACCACCATGCAGGGACAGTAATCGCTGAAGGTGATCTCAGCGGTGCAGCGGTAAGCCATTGCCACCCCCTGCACGATCTCGGTCATCCGGGTGTGGAGCAGCTCGGTCACTGCACCCTCGGGGTCGATGGTGCGGATGGTGCCCCACATCTCGGCGGAATCCGGGATGACGTTGGAGGCCGCACCGGCCTGGAAGCGGCCCGTGGTGAACACCCCGAAGCTGTGGGGGTCCAGCTCACGGCTGTTGATCTCCTGCAGGGCAATGTGGATGTGGGCCGCCGCCGTGATGGGGTCGATGCACTTGTCGGGCATGGAGCCGTGGCCGCCCTTGCCGTGAACGATAATATGATACTGCTCACAGCTGGCCATGGTGATGCCGCCGCCCGGCACCAGGATCATACCGGAGGGCATGGGCATCCCGGCCAGCACATGGAACATGACCGCCGCATCCACCTTCGGGTTTTCCAGCAGGCCGTTGGCGATCATATCCGGGGAGCCCTGGAAGATCTCCTCCGCAGGCTGGAACTCCAGCTTGACCGTGCCCTCGATCTCGTCCTCATGCTCCTTGAGCAGCTTGGCGGCACCCAGCATCATGGCTGTGTGCATATCGTGGCCGCAGCCGTGCATCTTGCCCGGCACTTCGGAGGCAAACTCCACGCCGGACTCCTCCTGAATGGGCAGAGCATCCATATCGCCCCGCAGCAGGATGGTCCTGCCGGGCTTTTTGCCGCCTGCCAGTGCAATGACACCCGCCTTGCCGCAGTCCTGGGGCTCATAGCCCATCTCGGTCAGAGCAGTTTTGACCAGCGCTTTGGTCTTGGGCAGGTCAAACCCCACCTCCGGGTGGCGGTGCAGGGTGCGCCGCCACTCCACCAGCTGGGGTTCCAGCTCCTTTGCGGCCTGCAGCAGTTTTTCCGGTGTGATCATAAAAATCAGCCTCCCTTATTCCAGTTCTAAAACAGTCTCACCCTCCCGGGCAGTGTCTGAGAGGGTGAGGCATTTTTCTGTTTACGCGTTCTCTCCGCCGTTGGCTCCATTGGGGTGGTACTGGGCGCAGGTACACTTTTTCCACTTCAGGCCGCTGCCGCAGGGACAGGGATCGTTGCGGCCGATCTTGATGACGCGCACCGGCTGGCCCTTGGGCGCACCCTTGGCACCGGGGGCACCGTTGCCGGGCACAAAGCCCTCACCGGTGGGCTTTGCCACCTGCTCCCGCTTGGGGGCGGCGCCAGCCTGCCGGATCTCAATGGTCAGCAGCATCTTGATGCTGGACTCGCGGATGGAGTCCACCATCTGGTCAAACATATCAAAGCCCTCGATGCGGTACTCCACCACGGGGTCTTTCTGGCCGTAGCCGCGCAGTGCAATGCCCTGCCGCAGCTGGTCCATGTTGTCGATGTGGTCCATCCACATCCGGTCCACGCACTTGAGCAGGCAGATGCGCTCCAACTCCCGCATCACGGGGGCACCGTAGCGCTGCTCCTTGTCGTTCAGGATGTCCATGCCCCGGTCATACAGCATATCGGCAATGCTCTGCTGGGAGATGCTGTCGTAGTCGGCCACGGTGTAGTGGAAGTCGGCATCGGTGGTCAGCCAGCCCTGATAGTGGCGGCGCAGGGCACCAAAGTCCCACTCGTCCTTCACATCGCCCGCCAGGAACTGCTTGCAGCTGGAGTCGATGTTCTCCCGCAGCATGTTGTGCATCTCGGTGCTGATGTCCTCGCCATCCAGCACCTTGCGGCGCTGGCCGTAGATGATCTCGCGCTGCTGGTTCATCACGTCGTCGTACTTCAGCACATTCTTGCGGATCTCAAAGTTGCGGCCTTCCAGCTTCTTCTGGGCGCTTTCCAGCGTGTTGGTGACCATCCGGTTCTCAATGGGGGTGTCCTCGTCCAGCTTCAGGGTGTCCATCAGGCCGGAGACCCGGTCGCCGCCAAACAGACGCATCAGGTCATCTTCCAGACTCAGGTAGAAGCGGGATGCACCCGGGTCGCCCTGACGGCCGGCACGGCCGCGCAGCTGGTTGTCGATGCGGCGGCTCTCATGCCGCTCGGTGCCAATGATGAACAGACCGCCAGCCTTGCGCACCTCGTCGGCCTCGGCCTCAATGGCGGGCTTGTACTGGGCGTACAGTTCCTCGAACCGCTTGCGGGCAGCCAGAATGTTGGCGTCCTCGGTGTCTCCGTGGCCGTCGGCCTCGGTCAGCAGCAGCTCCACGGCATTGGGGTCGGCGTCCTCGGGCTTTTCCGGATTGAGCAGGTTCTCGCAGAAATGCTCCCTGCGCATCTGGGCCTTGGCCATGAACTCGGCATTGCCGCCCAGCATGATATCGGTACCACGGCCTGCCATGTTGGTGGCAATGGTAATGGCACCCTTTTTACCGGCCTGCGCCACGATCTCGGCTTCGCGCTCGTGGTTCTTGGCGTTCAGCACATTGAAGTCCCGGGTGTAGCGCTGGAGCATTTTTGCCAGCGTCTCGCTCTTTTCCACGCTGACGGTACCCACCAGCACGGGCTGGCCATTCTTGTGGCACTCCATCACCTGCTCAATGACCGCCCTGTACTTGCCGTTCACGGTCTTGTACACGGCGTCCGGGTAATCCTTGCGGATGTTGGGGCGGTTGGTGGGCACGGTGACGATGTTCAGGCCGTAGATCTCGGTGAACTCGGTGGCCTCGGTCTTGGCTGTACCGGTCATACCGGACAGCTTCTTATACATGCGGAAATAGTTCTGGAAGGTGATGGTGGCCAGCGTTTTGCTCTCGGCGGCGATCTTCACGCCCTCCTTGGCCTCAATGGCCTGATGCAGGCCCTCGTTGTAGCGGCGGCCGATCATCAGACGGCCGGTGAACTCGTCCACGATGATGACCTCGCCGTTCTTCACCACATAGTCGATATCCTTCTGCATCACACCGTAAGCCTTGATGGCCTGATCGATGTGGTGGGCCAGGGTCATGTTCTCGGCAGCGGCCAGGTTCTCGACCTTGAAGTATTCCTCTGCCTTCTTAATGCCCTTTGCAGTCAGGGTGCAGGTCTTGTGCTTTTCGTCCACGACGTAATCGCCGTCGGTCTGCTCGTCAGTCTCCACCTTGTCTTCCAGTTCCACCACAACGCTCTTGCGCAGGGTGCGGACGAAGCGGTCCACCTGGGTGTACAGGCTGGAAGAATCCTCGCCGCGGCCGGAGATGATCAGCGGGGTACGGGCTTCATCGATCAGGATGGAGTCCACCTCATCGACGATGGCAAAGGCATGGCCGCGCTGCACCATGTTGTCCTTATAAGTCACCATGTTGTCGCGCAGGTAGTCAAAGCCGAACTCGTTGTTGGTGCCGTAGGTGATATCCGAATTGTAGGCACGGCGGCGGGCATCGCCGTCGATGCCCTGCACGATCAGGCCCACGCTCAGACCCAGCCAGCGGTAGAGCTTGCCCATCCACTCGCTGTCGCGCTTGGCAAGGTAATCGTTGACGGTGACGATATGGACACCCTCGCCGTTCAGGGCATTCAGGTAGGCGGGCAGGGTGGCCACCAGGGTCTTGCCTTCACCGGTCTGCATCTCAGC
>CAVDVT010000063.1:0-7439 GCA_963612415.1 bacterium
GGATCAGAGTCTCCATCTGCGGACGATAGCCCTCGCCCTCGATCCGCTTGTCGGACAGTCCCCAGACACGGTCGAGGAAGCGGTTGCAGCCGGCGATGGCCGAGGTCTGCCACGGTGCAGCCTGCTCAAAGTCGCCCATGAACATCTCATACAGACGCATGGTGTCGGCGCCGTACTGGTCCACCACCTCGTCGGGGTTGATGACGTTGCCCAGGCTCTTGGACATCTTGACGATGGGATGGCGGGCCATCTCGCCGTACTTTTCTTCCAGTGCCTTCTCGGCTGCCTTCTGGCTGCCGTACTCCTTCAGCAGCTTGTCCTGCTCCTCAGCGGGCAGGTTGACAAAGCTGTGGGGGTTCAGGCCCAGGATCATACCGTGGGCAGTGCGCTTCTGGTAGGGTTCCGGACTGGGCACCACACCAATATCGTACAGGAACTTATGCCAGAAACGGCTGTACAGCAGGTGCAGGGTGGTATGCTCCATGCCGCCGTTGTACCAGTCCACCGGAGACCAGTATTCCAGAGCTTCCTTGGAAGCAATGGCATCCTTGCAGTGGGGATCCATATAGCGCAGGAAGTACCAGGAAGAACCGGCCCACTGGGGCATGGTGTCGGTCTCGCGGGTAGCGGGGCCGCCGCAGCAGGGGCAGGTGGTCTTGACCCAGTCGGTGTGGCGGGCCAGCGGAGACTCGCCGTCCGGGCCCGGCTCAAAGTCGGTGATGTCGGGCAGGGTCAGGGGCAGGCTGCTCTCAGGCAGGGGCTGCCAGCCGCACTTCTCACACTTGACCATGGGGATGGGCTCGCCCCAGTAACGCTGACGGCTGAACACCCAGTCGCGCAGCTTGTAGTTGACCTTGTCGCAGCCCTTGCCGTTGGCTTCCAGCCACTCGATCATCTTTTTCTTGGCGTCGGCCACAGACAGGCCATCCAGGAAGCCGGAGTTGACCAGCGTACCGGTGGCAACATCGGTAAAGGCGGCCTCGTCCAGGTTGGAGGGGGTAGTGCCCTTGACCACTTCGATGATGGGCAGGCCGAACTTCTTGGCGAACTCCCAGTCGCGGGTGTCGTGGGCAGGCACGGCCATGATGGCGCCGGTGCCGTAGGTGGACAGGACGTAGTCAGAGATGAAGATGGGGATCTCCTTGTCGTTGACAGGGTTGATGCCCATCACGCCTTCCAGCTTGACGCCGGTCTTTTCCTTGTTCAGCTCGCTGCGCTCAAAGTCGCTCTTGCGGGCAGCCTCTGCCTGATAGGCCTTGACGGCATCCACGTTCTTGAGGATGCCCTTGTCCATCCACTGCTTGACCATGGCGTGTTCCGGAGAAACGACCATGTAGGTGGCACCGAACAGGGTGTCGCAGCGGGTGGTGTAAACGGTCAGGGTGTCGCCTGCGGTGGTGCCAAAGTTCACTTCTGCACCGTGGCTGCGGCCAATCCAGTTCTTCTGCTGGGTGGCAACGCGCTCAATGTAATCCAGACCATCCAGACCGTCGATCAGCTTGTCGGCGTAGGCAGTGATCTTGAGCATCCACTGGCTCTTGACGCGGTGGACCACCTCGCTGCCGCAGCGCTCGCACACGCCGTTGACAACTTCCTCGTTGGCCAGCACGCACTTGCAGCCGGTACACCAGTTGACGTTCATTTCCTTCTTGTAAGCCAGACCGTGCTTGTACAGCTGCAGGAAGATCCACTGGGTCCACTTGTAATACTCAGGATCGGTGGTGTTGATCTCGCGGTCCCAGTCAAAGCTGAAGCCCAGTGCCTTGAGCTGGCTGCGGAAGTGATCCACATTGCTCTTGGTGACAATGGCCGGGTGGATGTGGTTCTTCATGGCAAAGTTCTCGGTGGGCAGGCCAAAGGCATCCCAGCCCATGGGGTACAGAACATTGTAGCCATTCTGGCGGCGCTTACGGCTGACCACATCCAGTGCCGTGTAGCTGCGGGGATGGCCCACATGCAGGCCCGCACCCGAGGGATACGGGAACTCCACCAGGGCGTAGAACTTGGGTTTTGAGTGGTCGATCTCCACATGGAAGGTCTTTTCGTCCTCCCACGTCTTCTGCCACTTGGCCTCAACGGCCTTGTAATCATACTTCATGGTTGTTAATCACTCCTCATTATAGGCAGCTCACCCGCAGGGGCGAGGTCTTTTACAGACTGTTATCCGGGGTCAGATACTCCGAGATGTCAATGGGCTCACCATCTGCCCACAGATGCTCCAGATCATAGTAGGTGCGGGTGTTGGGCACGAACACATGCACGATGACGTTGGAGTAATCCAGCAGCACCCAGTTCTTGGAGTCAAAGCCCTCGGTGGTGTAGGGCTCAATGCCCTTCTGGGAAAGCTCAAACTCCACCTCGTCAGCCAGTGCGCCCACCTGCGTGGTGGAAGTACCGGATGCAATGACAAAGTAATCGGTCAGGACGGTCAGGCTCTCCACCTTGAGAACGCGGACATCCTGTGCCTTTTTCTTGTCCAGGATCTTTGCGATCTCAATGGCAAGGGTCTTGCTGTCGATCTTGTTATCCATAAAAGTCTCCTCTCTGTTGTTACTGCCCGGCGGCCTGTCCGTCTGTGGTGGTAGCACCCGCCACATCGGTGTCGCCGCTCAGGATGGCGTCATCGGACTCCTTGTCCAGCTGTCCTACAAACTGAACATTGGCGCTGGTGGAAGCGGTGCCATGGGGCCAGCTGTTGGTCACAAGGTTCAGCTCCTCGGCGCTCACAGGGCCGGTGTAATTACGGAAATAGGTGTTCAGCAGCTCTGCAATGGAACCGGCATCCGGCACCACGCAGGAGTAGCCGTCAAAGCTGTCGGTCTTGCCCACATTGGGCACGCCCATGAACACAGGCGTCTGGGCCAGCATGATGTTGGCGCTGTCGATGCGGGTAAAGGACACCAGCATCTTGGCAATGGTGGTCAGATCCATATCCGTGTGGATATAGTTGTTGAAGATCAGGGGCAGCTGAGCAATGACATCGGTCACACCCATGCTGCGCACCCGCTTGAACAGACCGGCGTAGAAATAGCGCTGCATGTTCAGGCGGTCGATATCAGAGTTTGCGTAGCCCTCGCCATGGCGGCAGCGGACAAAGAACTCTGCCGATGCGCCGTCCAGATTGCGGTAGCCCTGCTTCAGGGCGCTGCCTGCAAAGGACATATCGTGGGGGATATACACCTCAATGCCGCCAAAGTTGTCCACCATTTCCACCAGTGCCTGCATATCAATGGTCACATAGTAGTCAATGGGCAGCTTGTACTGGTCATAGATGACCTCTGCCAGTGCGGCGATGTTGCCGCCGTTGGAAAGGGCCACCGAGTTGATCTGGTAATTGGAGGCCGCGTAGGTCTTGCCGTTGGAAAGGGTCACCTTCCGTCCCTGCGTTGCCACAAGGCTGTTGCGGGGGATCTGCAGCATCCGCAGCGCACCGCCCTTGATATCGAACTGACAGTAAAGGATCATATCCGTCATGCCGTCGTTGGTGCCGTCGGAAGAATAGGCGCGGCCTTCCTCGTAGTCGATGCCGCAGACCAGGATGTTCACCACATCGCCCTTGTATTCTTCCAGCGTCTGGATCTCCTCCACCAGCGAGGCTGCATTCTCCTCGGGCTTCAGGTTCTCCTCCACCTTGTTCACCATGTTCACAGCGTAGACCACCACGCCCGAAAGGACAGCCACCACGGCCAGCGTCACCGCCAGCGGGAGCCACAGGGGGGTCTTCTTTTTCTTTTTATTGCGGCGGCGGGGGGCACCGGCAGGTGCCGCATGGCGGGCGGGCGGGTTCCCGCTGCCTCCGCCGTTTCCGCCCCGGCTCACCGGCTCAGCCTGAGACGGCTCCGGCTGGGACTGGGCGGGCTGTTCCTCCTGGAAGAAATCCGGCTGCCCGGACAGCGACACCTGATGCAGGGCCGAAGCCTCCGTGGGGCGCTGTTCCGTAGGGCGGTTCAGCGAGCGGTCTGTATTGATACGACGCGGACCTTGACTCATTCGTTCGGTTCCTCCAGATCTTTCACATTGGGACAAACATTGTCACCATATCTTTTAGTATAACATCCTTCCCCGCAATCTGCAATCGGTATTCTTTGCCGCAGTGTGAAAAAGCGGGGTCATTCGGCCTTTGCGGCGCGGGCATCCACCTGCGCCTGGATCTCATCATAGGCCGCCTTCGACATAGGGTCCAGAGGCTTCCCCTGCGAGAGAACAAAATCGTTCGTCCGTTTCAGTGCCAGCAGCATGGCCTTATCCAGATCTTTCAGTTCCAGCCTGCGCAGCTTGTTCACGCCGGGCCAGTCCCGCTCCCGGCTGGACATATCGGCCAGATAGACGATCTTATCCAGCCTGCTCATGCCGGGCTTGCCCGCCGTGTGGCAGGCAATGGCCGAAAGCACCGCTTCGTCCTCCACGCCCCATTCGGTGCGGGCCAGAATGGCGGCGCAGATGCCGTGCCACACCGGGGTGGGCCGCTCCTCGCCGCCCTCGGCATACTCCGGATGGGCCCGCATGATGGCGCGCATCTCGTCCTTGCTGATCTCCTTGGCCGAGTCGTGCAGCAGGGCGGCCAGTGCAGCCTTTTCCTCATCGACGCCGTACCGCTTTGCCAGTTTGACGGCCATTTTTCTCACGTTCAGGGTATGCTCATAGCGCTTGTCACTCAACCGGCCGCGCACAAGCTCTTTTGCCTGTTTCAGATTCATGGTTGGTCTTATCCCCTTTTTCTGCCTGGTACAGCCCCTCCCGCCGGATGACCCGGCGCACAAGGGCAGGCAGTTCGTTTTCACATTCATCCCCTGCTGCAAGGCGGGTGCGCAGCGCACTGCTGGCCATGGGCAAAGCTTCCACCTGCGCAAACAGGATGCGGGCCCCGGTGGGGTCCAGCTGCTTTGCCTTCCGGTGCAGCTCCGGCGCATCCCCCACATTCCGGCTGGTGACCACCAGATGGGCAAGGCGCAGGATCTCCTGCCAGCGGTACCAGCCGTCAAAGCTCATCAGCATATCGCTGCCAATGGCAAGGTACAGCTCTGCGCCCGGCTCCTCTGCCGCCAGCATCTCCACGGTCAGCACCGTATAATTGCGGCGGCCTGCGGCGGCCTGCTCCACCTCCCAGCTGCTGACGGTCAGCGCCGGGATGCAGCCTTCTTCTTCCAGCAGATGGAAGCAGCCGCACATCTCCACCCGCAGATCTCCCGGGGCAGCGGTGGACTGCTTGAAGGGCGAAAGCCCCGCCGGCATCACCACCACCCTGTCCGGGCACACCCGGGCCGCGGCAGCCCGCAGGTTGTTCAGGTGGCCGTTGTGGGGCGGATCAAAGCTGCCGCCGTACAGCAGCACTCTCATTTCAGCAGGTCGGCGTAGGCGCTGTCCTTTTTCTTCTGCAGGTACAGCACGAACTTGGAGCCGATGACCTGCACGCAGTCGGCACCGGTGGCCTCAGCCAGCAGGTTTGCGGCCTCCTTGGCGTTGTACATGCTGTTTTCCAGCACCTTGAGCTTGATGAGTTCCCGGGCGTCCAGACAGTCCTTCACGCCCTGGATCATGGTCTCGTCGATCTCACCCTTGCCCACAATATAAACGGGGTCCATGGTGTTTGCCTTGCCGCGCAGGATCGCGCGCTGTTTGCTCGTCAGCATAATTTTTTCTCCTTTATTTCAAAAAATCCGGTAATTCTTTTTCCATCCGTGCCAGCGCGTTGCCGCGGTGGCTGATGGCATCTTTTTCGTCGGGGGTCAGCTGGGCATAGCTGCGGCCCTCGGTGTTGGGGCGCTTGTCGTGCCTGCCCACACCGCATTCATCGGGGATGAACAGCGGGTCGTAACCAAAGCCGTAGTCTCCTGCCAGCCGGGCAAAGGCCACCCTGCCCGGGCACTCGCCCCGGCAGGTCAGGTGGCGGCCATCCGGCAGGATAAAGCAGACCGCCGCCACAAACTTTGCACCGCGCTGCCCTTCCGGGATGTCTTTCATGTTGGCCAGCAGCTTGTCGTTGTTGGCCTCGTCGTCGCCGTGGTGGCCGCAGTAGCGGGCACTGTATACGCCGGGCTCACCGTCCAGCGCGTCCACGCACAGGCCGGAGTCGTCGGCGATGGTGGGCAGGCCGCTGGCCCTGCAGATGGTCTCGGCCTTGATGAGGGCATTCTCCTCAAAGGTGGTGCCGGTCTCCTCCGGCTCAATGGTGATGCCCAGCTCTTTCTGGCTGACCACCTCGTGGCCCTGCGCTTCCAGAATGCGCCGCAGCTCGCGGAGCTTGCCCGCGTTGCCGGTCGCAGCACAAATTTTCATAAGTTTCTCCTCTCTGCCCCTGTCGAACACCTACACTTGGCTCCCCTACTAGGGGAGCTGGCCGCGCCAAAGCGCGGACTGAGAGGTTTGATCTCAGATCCGTTCGACAGCGCATCTCACCGGGGTCCTCAATGCTTCCACTGCCGCGGCAGCAGTTCTTCCACAAAGCCTTCCGGGGTAAAGGGGATCAGGTCGTCGATGCCCTCGCCCACGCCGATGAACCGCACCGGCAGGCCCAGCCGCTGCTTGACTGCCACCACGCAGCCACCCTTGGCGGTGCCGTCCAGCTTGGTCAGGATGATGCCGGTGGCACTGGCCGCCTTGCAGAACTCCTTGGCTTGGCTGATGGCGTTCTGACCCGTGATGGCATCCAGCACCAGCAGCGTTTCCAGGCTGGCTTCCGGGCTGGCCTTTTTGACGCTGCGGCTGATCTTGGAAAGCTCAGCCATCAGGTTCGCCTTGTTGTGCAGGCGGCCTGCGGTGTCGGCAATGACCATATCATAGCCCCGGGCCGTGGCAGACTTCACGGTGTCAAAGATGACTGCCGCCGGGTCTGCACCCTCGCCCGCCTTGACGATGGGCACACCGGCACGTTCTGCCCAGATCTCCAGCTGTTCGCTGGCAGCGGCACGGAAGGTGTCGCCTGCGGCCAGCATGACTTTTTTGCCCTGCCGGGTGTAGTAATCGGCCAGCTTGGCGATGCTGGTGGTCTTGCCCACGCCGTTGACGCCGATGACCAGAATGACAGCGGGCCTGCCGTCCAGCTGCATCTCTGCCTCCGGGCGCATCTCGTCTGCGATCAGGTCACGCAGCTCGTCGCTGGCCTGTTCGCCGGTCTTCAGGCCCTTCTCGTTCACCCGGTCGCGCAGCTTGTCCACCAGTTTGATGGCCACTTCGCCGCCCACATCGGCCAGGATGAGCTGTTCTTCCAGGCTGTCGTAGAGGTCATCGTCGATCTTGCTGCCGGTCAGTGTATTGAGGATGTTGCCCCAGAAGCCCGTGCGGGTCTTCTCAAGGCCGTCTTTCATCTTGTCTTTTTCTTTTTTGCCAAATCCAAAGAGGCCCATTGGTTTGCTCCTTTTTCAGGTTTTGTGTTTTCGCAAAATCTCTCCTATCGCCCGTTGCAGTTACCTTTTTAAGGCCTCCCCTATTAGGGGAGGTGG
>CAVDVT010000064.1:0-7432 GCA_963612415.1 bacterium
CGCGCTGCCCCGTCCTTCACTTCAATGTGAACGGTCAGGTAGCCGGTGTCGATGTCGTAGGTGGCGTCCTTGTCCAGAGAGATCTTCTGCACCGTGTTGGCATCGCCGTAGATCAGCTCCGCGCCCAGGGTGCTGCCGCTCTGCTTTGTGCTGCGCAGGGCAAACAGAATGCCCGCAGCAGCCAGAACAATGGCGGCAAAGATCAGATCGATCCAGAGTTTTTTGTGTTGTTTCATACGTTATCCTTTTTGCGGGAACAGCTGCTCCAGCTCGGCCAGCCACAGTGCGGCGCAGGCATCGCTGGGCATCCGCCAGTCGCCGCGGGGCGAAAGGGTCACGCTGCCGATCTTGGGGCCGTCGGGCAGGCAGCTGCGCTTGAACTGCTGGGCAAAGAACCGCCAGTAGAAGTTGCGCAGCCACTTGTACAGCACTTCGTCCGGGTATTCCTCCCGGCCTGCAAAGGCAGCCTTTGCCAGCCGGAAGATCTTGGCCGGGCCAAAACCAAAGCGCAGGACATAATAAAGGTAGAAGTCGTGCAGCTCATAGGGGCCCACAAGGTCTTCTGTGCGCTGTGCGATCTCGCCGTTGTCCTTGGCGGGCAGCAGTTCCGGGGAGACCGGCGTATCCAAAATGTCCAGCAGTACGGTCTTCAGGGCGGGGGTGGCGGCAATGTCGGCTTCGTACCGGACAAGGTGCCGCACCAGCGTTTTGGGAACGCCTGCATTCACACCGTACATGCTCATGTGGTCGCCGTTGTAGGTGGCCCAGCCCAGCGCCAGCTCCGAAAGGTCGCCGGTGCCCACCACCAGACCGCCGGTGCGGTTGGCGGTGTCCATCAGCTCCAGGGTGCGTACCCGGGCCTGACCGTTTTCGTAGGTCACATCCAGTACGCTCTCGTCCTGCCCGATGTCGGCAAAATGGCTGTGGACGGTGTTGGCAATGTCGATCTCGGTAAAGCTGACGTGCAGCTCATCGCACAGGATCTCTGCGTTGCTGCGGGTGCGCTTTGTGGTGCCAAAGCAGGGCATGGTCACAGCCAGCACATCGGTGGTGGGGCGGCCCAGCTGCTTCATGGCGCGTACGGCCACCAGCAGGGCCAGACAGCTGTCCAGCCCGCCCGAGATGCCGATGACGGCTGTTTTGGCGTGTGCGTGTTCCAGCCGCTTGGCAAGGCCGTCGGCCTGCATTTTCAGGATCAGCTCGCAGCGCTCTGCCCGCAGCTGTTCGTTGTGGGGGATAAAGGGCGTGGGGTCCACCCAGCGGGTCAGCACTGTTTCGGTGAGCGCAAGGTCGAATTCCACGGTCTGGTAGCCCTCGGCGCTGGGCTCAAAGCTGGTGTTGCGTGCCCGCTCCGATTCCATCCGCTGGCAGTCCAGTTCCGTTTCGGCAGTGCCGCCGGCAAAGGGTCTGGTCTCGGCCAGCAGGGTGCCGTTCTCGGCAATGAGATCGTGCCCGGCAAACACCATGTCCTGGGTGCTTTCGCCATGCCCGGCCGAAGCATACAGGTAGCCGCAGAGCAGGCGGGCGGACTGGTTCTCCACCAGAGCCCGGCGGTATTCCGCCTTGCCCACCGTTTCATCGCTGGCCGAAAGGTTTGCGATCACCGTGGCGCCGGCCAGTGCGTGGAAAGTGGAAGGCGGCAGGGCGCTCCACAGGTCTTCGCAAAGCTCCACGCCCAGCACAAAACTGGGCATCTGGCGGCAGCGGAACAGCAGGGAAGTGCCAAAAGGCACTTCCTGCCCACACACCGTGATGGTCTCCACCTCCGTGGAACCTGCAGTGAACTGCCGCTTCTCGTAGAACTCGCCGTAGTTGGGCAGGTAGGTCTTGGGCACAATGCCCAGCAGCTGCCCGTGGCAGAACACTGCGGCACAGTTGTACAGCTTGCCCCGCACCATCAGGGGCAGGCCCACCAGAGCCACGGTGTCCAGCTCCCGGCTGGCTTCCAGCAGGGTGCTGAGCCCGGCAAGGGCTCCCTGCTGCAGGGTGCGCTGCAAAAACAGGTCGCCGCAGGTGTAGCCGGTCAGGCAGAACTCGGGGAACACCGCCAGCTTTACGCCCCGGGCTGCGGCGGCGCGCAGCTGGGCAAGGATCTGCTGGGTGTTATAGGCGCAGTCCGCCACCCGCAGGGCGGGCGAAAGGGCTGCGGCTTTCAAAAAACCATCTTTCATCGGAGGATTTCACATCCTGTCTCTCTTGTTTGTCCATGACGGACAGGTGTGTCCCCCATGGTGAGCATAGTATACCACAATATCCGGAAAACGGAAAGTGACAGAGCGGTAAAAGTTGCGTGAACAAATAAAAACAGCCGCTGCCACAAAGGCAGCAGCTGCTGAATGCACAAAATGGAAAACGAGATAGACCGTAAGCCGGGTTCTGTATTAAACGACGATCTGTCTCGACCTGCCATTGCTGACAGGCTCATGCCACCATCGGGACACGCGAGCAGCGCTTAAACGTCCCATATAGGTGTTGCTTCCGGTAGGGTTTACAAAGCCGCATAGTCACCCATGCGCTGGTGAGCTCTTACCTCGCCCTTTCATCCTTACCGCATTGCTGCGGCGGTTTCCTTTCTGTTGCACTTTCCCTGAGGTCACCCTCGGCTGCCGTTAGCAGTTACCGCGCTCTGTGAGGCCCGGACTTTCCTCAGGGCGGTCAAGCCGCCCCGCCGCCGTATGTTCCACTCGTTTTCCGCACACCATGATACCATAAAAAAACAAGATTTGCAAGTGACGCTGAAATTTGGTATAATAAATCCATATATGGCGTGAAATTTCGGGGAGGGACGAACCATGCAGCTGCTTTTCTGTGTCCCGCCTGAGGCGGATGGTGTGCTGCTGCGCAGCTTTCTGCACCGGTGCGCCGTGTCCACAGAGCTGGCCCGCGCTGTGAAGTTCCACGGCAGCGGCTTTCTGGCCGATGGCGTCCCCATCCTTGCCAACCGCCCGGTAAGGGCCGGACAGCAGATCGCGTTTGAACTGCCTGCCGACGGCCCCGGCGTGGAGCCGCAGCCGGAGATCCCGGTGCAGGTCGTTTACGAGGACGCCTTTGCCGTGGTGCTGGAAAAGCCGCCCCATCTGGCGGTGCATCCCACCCTGAACTACCCCCGCGATACGCTGGCCAACGGTTATGCCGCCTGGGCAGCTGCCCGGGGCGAAAGCAGCGTGTTCCGCCCGGTGAACCGGATCGATAAGGATACCAGCGGGCTGGTGCTGGCCGCAAAGAACGGCTATGCCGCCCCGCTGCTGGCCGGAAATGTGGAAAAGCTCTACTATGCCATTGTGGAAGGGGAGCTTCCGCTGGGGCCGGGGGTCATCGATGCGCCCATCGGCCGCAGGGGCGACAGCATCATCGGACGGTGCGTTACCCCCGAGGGCAAGCCCAGCCGCACCGAGTATACCATATTAAAAGCGGAACACGGCCTGAGCCTTGCCGCCTGCCGGCCCGTGACCGGCCGCACCCACCAGATCCGGGTGCATTTTGCATCCATCGGCCACCCGCTGGCCGGGGACGATCTTTACGGCGGCCACCGGGACCGCATTGCCCGGCAGGCGCTCCACTGTGCGCGCCAGAGCTTCCGGGTGCCGGAAGCTGCGGTGCAGCCCGGCGGCATCCGGGTGGAAGTGCCGGTGGAAGAACGTGCAAAGCTTGTCACGGTGGAAAGCCCGCTGCCGCCGGATATGCAGGCATTATTTTCCACGCAAACGTGAAAAGAAAGTGAAACCTCTGTGAAAGCTCTGCCCAAATTTTGTGACAAGCCTTGTTTCGGCCCGGGCAGGGTGTATAATTGATATGAATTTGTAACTTTCGACCCAAACCGTCAGGAAGGAGCAACCCCTTTTGATCGAAGATAAAACAAAGGAAGCGCAGCAGGAGACCCCCGCCGCGCCGGTGAAGCGCAGCCAGAAGCTGCGCAGTTTCTGGGCAAGAGTCCAGGTCTCCGGCCTTCTGCGGCGGCACCGCTTCCGCCGGAAAACCCAGCACCACATGAATCGTCTGGCCCTGAAACTGCGGGGCAACGCCATGGTGCTGGCTTTGGGCGGCACCCTTTATGCGCTTGGTTTTGCAGCGGAATACGCTGTGGTGCGCACCGGACGGGGCATTGCCGCCGTGGCGCGCCGCCTGGCCCGCTGGTTCCGCAGTGTTCTGCATGACCTTGCAGTGACCGCATTTCCCGGTGCCGCACAGATGTTCAAAGATCTGCTGGCGCCGTTCTACCTGTTCTTCCGGGGCATCGGCACCGTTGCCGTGCATGCCAACAAAGTCCGGAAAGAGCAGGGCTTTGGCGCAGCCGTCCGGGCTGCGCGGCACGCCTTTGCCAATGGCCTGAAGCGGAATATCCAGCTTCTGCCCCGGGCGGCCATGTACATCCTGCCTCTGTGTATGCTGGGCGTGTTTGTTACGGTGTGGGATCACACCATGGCCCAGCCCTATGCGCTGGCCGTGCAGGTCAACGGCCAGACCGTTGGCTATGTGGCCAATGAGGAAGTGTTCAACCTTGCCCGCGAGGACGTGATGCAGCGTATCAACTACGCCGGTTCCGACAAGACCGAGTGGACCATTGAGCCCACCTACACCATCTCCGTGGCACACCACACCATGGATGAGAACGAGACCGCCAACGCGATCCTGCAGAGCGCCAGCGATGAGATCAGCGAGGGCACGGCCCTGTATCTGGATGGAGAGCTGACCGCCGTCAGTTCTGACGGCGACGCCCTGCGCCAGTATCTGGAAGACCTGCTGGCCCCTTATGAGGAGCAGGCGGACGAGAACACCACCGTGGGCTTCAACAAGAACGTGATGCTGGAAGACGGCATCTACTTCAACGACAGCTTTGAGGACGACAACTCCATCGAGACGATGCTCACCGGTGTCCAGCAGCAACAGAAGCTTTATACAGTCAAGGCGGGCGATACCCTGTGGGAAATTGCCCAGAAGAACGATCTGACCTTCCGGGAACTCTGTGCCCTGAATACCAATTTCAAGGGAGAACCCCTGACCGAAACTTCCAGCATCAAAGAGGGCGATACCCTCATCGTGACCAAGCAGGAAGCCCTGCTGGAAGTGCGGATCACCAAGGTGGAGACCCGCGAGGAGGAGATCCCCTTCAGTACCGAGACCACCCAGTCCAACGAATATAATAAGGGTACCACCAAGACCCTGCAGGAGGGCGAGAACGGCCTGCGCCGCGTCACCATGCAGAATGTCTACGACACCAACGGCGTCCTGCTGGAGCAGACCGTCCTCTCCACCGAGACGATCAAGGAGCCTGTGACCAAGAAGGTGGTCGTTGGTACCAAGAAAGCCACCCTGAACGGTGCAGCAGCCTACATCGGCGGCAGTGGTCAGTTCATCTGGCCGGTACCGAACTACCGCTACTGCTCGCGCTGGTATGGCAGCGGCCACAAGGGCGTGGACATCTGCGCACCGGCCGGTACGCCCATCTACGCCTCCGCAGGCGGTACGGTGACCAAGGCTGGCTACAACAAGGCCGGCGCCGGCACGGGCTACGGCTACTCCATCATCATCAGCCACTCCGGCGGCTACAC
This sequence comes from bacterium, assembly GCA_963612415.1. Taxonomy (GTDB): domain Bacteria; phylum Bacillota; class Clostridia; order Oscillospirales; family Ruminococcaceae; genus Faecalibacterium. The sequence goes on from CAVDVT010000064.1 coordinate 5,550, forward strand.
CACGGTCTATGCGCACTGCCTGTCGCTGGCCGTCAGTGCAGGCCAGACTGTGCGGCAGGGTCAGCTCATCGGCTATGTGGGCAGCACGGGCCGATCTTCCGGCAACCACTGCCACTTTGAGATCCGCCGCAACGGGTCTTATATCGCACCGCAGAGCGTGTTCCCGGGAAAGAAATAAAACATCTCAGTCTGCTTTGCAGCCAGTTCCCCCTCGGGGGGAAGCCTGAACGGGTTACGATAAAATTGTAAATAAAGGAGAATGATTATGGCAACTCCCCACATCAGCGCTGAAAAAGGCGATTTCGCAAAGACCGTCCTGATGCCCGGCGATCCGCTGCGGGCAAAGTTTATTGCGGACACCTTCCTCAAGGATGTCCGTCAGGTCACCGGCGTCCGCGGGATGCTGGGCTTTACCGGCACCTATGAGGGCCGCCCCATCAGCGTGATGGGCAGCGGCATGGGCATGCCCTCCATCGGCATCTACTCCTACGAGCTGTTCAAGTTCTACGATGTGGACAACATCATCCGCATCGGCTCTGCCGGCAGCTATACCGACAAGGCCAAGCTGTTTGACGTGGTGCTGGCCACCGGTGCCGTGAGCGAAAGCAACTATGCCCGTGTCCAGAGCGGCTTTGAGGGCGATATCACCCTGCCCAGCCAGAGCCTGAACGACAAGCTCCGCGCATCTGCCGCCAAGCAGGGTATCCCCCTGATCGAGGGCAACATCCATTCTTCGGATGTTTTCTACCGCCAGCCCTCCGATGACAAACCCACCTACTGGGAAAAGCTGCGGGATGAGCGCGGCTGCCTGTGCGTGGAGATGGAGAGCTTTGCCCTGTTTGCCAACGCAAAAGTTCTGGGCAAGAACGCCGCCTGCCTGCTGACCATCTCCGACAGCTTTGTCTCCCCGGAGATCACCACCGCCGAGCAGCGCCAGACCAGCTTCACCAATATGATGAAGGTCGCGCTGGGCGCGGAATACTGATATTTTTAGAGTTTAGAGAGAAAGAGGGCTGTTGCTTTTGGCAACAGCCCTCTTTTCAGGTATCGGTATAGTGTCCGTAACAGGATGCGATGATGATGTTTCCATCTTGTTCTTTGTACACGATACGGTGGGTATCGTCGATGCGGCGGCTCCACCATCCGCTTAAATCGCCTTTCAGCGGTTCGGGCTTTCCAATCCCTTCATAACAATTTCGCTGGATATCTTTGATGAGTGCGTTGATTCGTTTTAGAAGCTTTTTATCCCGAATCTGCCAGAGGCAATAGTCTTCCCATGCTTCTTCTTCCCAAAGCAGTCTCATTTACTTCACCTCGATCAGATCGTGTTCGGTGAGCTTGGCCTTTCCGGTATCGATATCGTGAACGATCTGACGGAGATGATTGATATTACTTTCTGAATAGAATGGATCGGCGGAAACTTCAAAGGGAATACGGTGTTCTCGGGAAACTTTCTTGGCGAAAATCGTGAACGCTGTTGTCATGGAAAGCCCCATTTCAGAGCAGACTTCTTCCATGCTGCGTTTCAGATCGGAATCCATCCGAAAATTCACATTGACGGCGTTTGCCATTCTGATACGCCTCCTTCTTGATTCTATTATATGTAATTGTAATGAAAAATGCAAGAACTTTCATTACGAATGGTGTGAATAATGAGAATCCTCTTGCGAAATTGGAGTATACACCGTATAATTGGGTTGTAAAAGAGGAAATGAAAGATGAACGACTTTCAACTAAATCAGGACATCCGGCTTGTGCCTTATTATCCGGCCTATGAAATTGTACTTCCGTGGTATCAGGACGCGGAAGTGTGCCATCAGGTGGATGGCCAGAATCGTATTTATGACCTGTCGATCCTGAAAAATATGTATGGGTATCTGAGC
>CAVDVT010000065.1:0-7293 GCA_963612415.1 bacterium
GTCCCAGCTCCACCAGCGGGCGGGCAATGCTGATAAAGCCGCTGGCATAACAGCCGGGCACCGCCACGCGGCAGGAATTTTTGATCTTCTCCTTCTGGCCCTTCAGCTCCGGGAAACCGTAGTCCCAGGCCGGGTCGGTGCGGAAGGCCGTGGAGGTATCCAGCACCTTGACATCCGGGCGGAGCAGGGGCACGACCTCTTTGGATGCCGCATCGGGCAGGCAGAGGAAGGCAAGGTCGGCAGAGTTGATGACCTTTGCCCGCTCGTTCACATCCTTGCGGCCCTCAGCGGAGATGGTCAGCAGTTCGATCTCAGGCCGGGCAGCCAGCCGGTCGGCAATGCGCAGGCCGGTGGTGCCGGAAGAACCATCAATAAACACTTTCACGCTCATGCGTTGTTCGCCTCCCATGCGTCCAGCTGGGCTCCTGCCAGTGCGATCTGGTTCTTCACGCTGGCCTCGCTGGGGCCGCCGTAGCTGGTGCGGCCCTCGCAGCAGTGGATCAGATCAATGGCTTCGTAAATGTCGTTTTCAAACAGGGCGCTGTATCCCTTGAACTCGTCGAGGGTCAGCTCCTCAAGGGTCTTATCCTTGCTGATGCAGTCGGAGACCATGCAGCCGGTCAGCTTGTAAGCATCGCGGAAGGGCATTCCTTTCTTGGTCAGGTAGTCGGCGCAGTCGGTGGCGTTGATAAAGCCCTTGGCGGCGGCACGGCGCATATTGGCCGGCAGGGTCTTCATGGTATCCAGCATGGGGGTCACGGTCTTGAGGCAGAGGTCCAGCGTATCCACTGCGTCAAAGATGGCCTCCTTGTCCTCCTGCATATCCTTGTTGTAAGCAAGGGGAATGCCCTTCATCATGACCAGCAGGGTGTTCAGGTCGCCGTAAACGCGGCCGGTCTTGCCGCGGATCAGCTCGGTGACATCGGGGTTCTTCTTCTGGGGCATGATGGACGAGCCGGTGGTAAAGGCATCGTCCAGCTCAATGAACTTGAACTCCCAGCTGCACCAGAGGATGATCTCCTCGCTCAGGCGGGACAGGTGCATCATGCAGATGGAGATGGCATTGGCCAGCTCGATGCAGAAATCACGGTCGGACACGCCGTCCAGACTGTTGGCGCAGGGGGCTGCAAAGCCCAGCTTCTCGGCGGTAAAGGCGCGGTCCAGCGGGTAGGTGGTGCCGGCCAGTGCGCCGGAACCCAGCGGGCACTGGGCATCCATGCGGGCGGTGGCATCCTCAAAGCGCTGCAGGTCGCGCAGGAGCATCCAGGCATAGGCCATCAGTGCGTGGCCAAAGGTGATGGGCTGCGCCCGCTGCAGGTGGGTATAGCCGGGCATGACGGCGGTGGTGTTTTCCGCTGCCTTTTTGCAGATGACCCGCACCAGATCCACGATGCGGCCCTGCAGCATCTTGCTGTAATCCCGTAGGGTCAGGCGGATGTCCAGTGCCACCTGATCGTTGCGGCTGCGGCCGGTGTGCAGCCGCTTGCCGGCATCGCCGATGCGGGCGGTCAGGGTCTGTTCCACAAAGGTATGCACATCCTCGGCGTTGGGGTCGATCTCCAGTGCGCCGGAGGCCAGATCATCCGCAATGGAAGCCAGACCGTTGAGGATATCCTCGCAGTCTTTTTCCGAGATGATGCCCTGTTTTGCCAGCATGGCGGCATGGACGCCGCTGCCCCGCATATCCTGTGCGATCATCCGCTGGTCGAAACGGATGGAAGAATTGAAGTCGTTGACGCGCGAATCGACCGCCTTGGAGAAGCGGCCCTTCCACAGTTGTTCTGCCATAAATAACTCCTCATAAAAACGGCAAAGCCGCCGCAGGGGAAAACGCTCCTGCGGCGGTGCCGCCGGCATCGATGCCGGTTGTTGAACTCCAGCGTGAAAGTGTAGAAAACACGCCGGAGGGAAAGTTGGCTTTGTGTGATCCCGTGTGGATCAGCCGCTTAGTCCTCGACCTTCGGCCAGCTCTTGGACAGCTTTGCGCGCTCCTTGATGGACAGGCCGAACAGGTTGATGAAGCCGGCAGCATCTGCCTGGTTATAATCTTCGTCCTCGCCAAAGGAAGCGGTCTGCTCATCGTACAGGGTGTACGGAGAGGTAACACCAGCGTTGATCATGTTGCCCTTGTACAGCTTCAGCTTCACATCGCCGGTCACAGTCTTTGCCAGGCTGTTGGCAAAGGCATCCAGAGCCTCGCGCAGCGGGGTGAACCACTGGCCGTTGTAGACCAGGTCTGCATACTTCTGAGCCAGCTGCTCCTTCAGGTGTGCGCTCTCCTTGTCCAGAGTGATGGTCTCCAGAACATTGATGGCCTTGTACAGGATGGCACCGCCGGGAGTCTCGTACACGCCGCGGCTCTTCATGCCGACCAGACGGTTCTCAACGATATCCAGCAGGCCGATGCCGTTCTCGCCGCCGACCTTGTTCAGGGTCTCGACCAGCTCCACAGCACCCATCTCCTTGCCGTCGATGGCAGTGGGAACGCCCTTCTCAAAGTGGATGGTGATGTAGGTGGGCTTATCGGGAGCCTGCTCGGGGGAAACACCCAGCTCCAGGAAACCGGGCTTGTTGTACTGGGGCTCGTTGGCGGGGCTCTCCAGATCCAGGCCCTCGTGGCTCAGGTGCCACAGGTTCTTATCCTTGGAGTAGTTGGTCTCGCGGTTGATCTTCAGGGGGATGTTGTGAGCCTCGGCGTAGTCGATCTCCTCGTCACGGCTCTTGATGTCCCACTCACGCCAAGGAGCGATGATGGCCATATCGGGGCAGAAAGCCTTCAGGGTCAGCTCAAAACGCACCTGGTCGTTGCCCTTGCCGGTGCAGCCGTGGCAGATGGCGTCAGCGCCTTCCTTGATGGCGATGTCGGCCAGAGCCTTTGCGATGCAGGGACGTGCAAAGCTGGTGCCCAGCAGGTAGTCCTCATATTTTGCGCCAAACTTCAGGGTGGGGAAGATGTAGTTCTCGATGAAGTCCTTCTTCAGGTCCAGCACGTACAGCTTGGAAGCGCCGGTCTTCTTGGCCTTTTCTTCCAGGCCGTCCAGCTCAGTGCCCTGGCCCACATCACCGGAAACAGCAATGACTTCGCAGTTGTTGTAGTTTTCCTTCAGCCAGGGAATGATGATCGAGGTATCCAGACCACCGGAGTAGGCCAGAACGACTTTTTTGATGTTTTCCTTTTTCATGATGAACGCTCCTTTGTTTTCATGATTACACTTTTGTTTTTCAGCTCCGGGCATCCCTCCCGGGGCACTCGTTTTTCAAGCTCTGTATTACGCTTTTTATTATACGCGGCGCGGCTTTTCCGTCAATGCAGAAAACCGCCAAACCTTCCGCCCTTTTGCTGTGGGATTTGTGTTATTTTGTATGTTTATGCAGTTATTTTTGATTATATTCAAGTTTTATGCAATGTAGATGTATATATAAACATAACAAAAGCGCCCCGCCGGGGCGCTTTTGTTTATGCGTTATAGTGATCCAAAATTTCCTGCACCTGCTCCGGTGTCAGCTTATGGGTCGGCTCCGGCACAACATCGCCTTTGCGCAGGGGCAGCCACCAGCGGGAAAGCCCCAGCCAGCCGAATTTATAGGCCGTGTGCGGCTCACGGCCCACACAGGCAAAGCCGAATTTTTCATGCAGACGCTCACTGGCGGGGTTTGGGTCGGCCACAAGGGCGTAGACGTTCCAGTAGCCCATGGCTTCCAGAATCTCCAGCAGGGCACAGTAAAGGGTGTCGCCCACGCCAAGGCCCCGGGCGTCCGGGGCGCAGTAGACGGTGCTTTCCACGTCCCAGCTGTACGCCTCGCGGGGATGATAGCGGTGGGCGCAGGCATAGCCCAGCAGCTTTCCCTCTGCATCCCGGGCCAGCAGCAGGGGAACCAGGGCGTTGGTATTCTCCACCCACTGCTCGTATTCTTCCAGCGTGGAAGGGGTGATCTGGAACGTGGCCGTGTGGTGGAGGACGTACCAGTTGTAGATCTCCAGAATATCTGCAGCATCTGCCTTTGCAGCCACCGTGAGCCGGGGCAGATTCTGCGCCGCCCATGCCGCGCACAGAGCTTCTTTCTGGGGCTTGGACAGCTTTTTCAGGGCCGCTTCCCGCCGCAGAGCGGCAGACTTGTCCGCGCATTTTTCCAGATAGGCAAACCGCTGCGCCCCCAGTGCCCGGGTGCATTTTGCGCCCTTGCCGCTTTTGTGGGCATGCAGACGGCGGCCCGGGTCGTTCGTCCAGCCGGTGTAGAGCTGGCCGCCCGCGCAGCGCACCATATACACATAGGCCGGTTCTTCTGTTTCCGTCTTTTTTTCTGCTTTGTCTTCCATGTTACAGCCTCCCATTGTTTTTCAGCACCTGACGGCAGGCGGCAAGGGCCGTTTCCTTGTCCTTTGCCGTGATGAGGAAGCGGCTGGCATGGCAGAAGCTGATGCCCTCGATGCCGCTTTTCTGTTCGATGACTTCCTGCGGCTGGCCTGCCCACGACTGCGGGAAGGGGAGCTTGGGCTTTTTGGTCTTGTGGTCGGTAACGCACTGGGCGCTCCACCCGCCGCGCTGGCTGGGGTAGATGACGAACAGGGCGTCGGTTTTGTACAGGCCGTTCTTCCACGGCAGATAGCAGGGCAGGATCACAATGCCGTCCCGGGAATTCTTGTAGGCCTGCTGCACTTTCTCATCCGCACGGTTCACGGCGTTGGCGCTCTCGATCTGGTTTTCCAGGATCTGCTTCGCCACGGCCACCGCCTTGAAAAAGCAGGTGTCCTGATCTTCTTTGGAGTCCCACACCGGGTTGAAAAAGCCGATGGCGTCGCACAGGCTGTTCTGCTCGCCGGTGTTGTCGTTCAGGTCAAGGGGCTGGATGAAGTTCTCATCGATGAGCCGGGCCTGACGCTCGCCCACAAGGCCGGGGCCAAGCACCCGCCACAGCAGGCCAAAGGCAGCGTAGGGGATGCCGTTGGCGCGGTACTCCCGGGGCTCCTGATGGTGGTCGAACATACCAAAGCCAATGTCGTACACGATGCCGTCAAAATCATCCGGCACCACAAAGCCCCGGGTGATCTTGATGTCCGGGCGCAGGATCTGCAGCAATGCGGTAGCAAACACGTCGTCGGCGTGGAACTTGCCCGCGTGGGTAAATCCGTTTGCAGGAATTTTCATGGGAACAATACCTCATTCTTTTTTCTTTGGGAACAGTATAGCACATTCTGCGGGCCGGGACAAATAAAACGGCATAAAAACAGACCGCTGTGCGTTACGCTCCGCACAGCGGTCTTCAGGAGGAAGTGTCTGTTCAAACACCTGGAAAAATGCTTATACGACGATGGGCTTGTCCGGGTCGGGTTCCAGGCTCTCACCATTGGAGGCGATCACGCGGCGGTACCACTCGTAGCTCTTTTTCTTGTAGCGCGCCAGCGTACCGGAGCCGTCACTGTTCAGGTCCACGTAGATCATGCCATAGCGCTTTTTGATCTCTGCCGTGGAGCAGGAGATCAGATCGATGCAGCCCCAGCTGGTGTAGCCCAGCACATCCACGCCGTCGTGGAGCGCCTCGCTCACCTGCACCAGATGGTCGTTCATGTAGCGGATGCGGTAGTCGTCTTCCACCGTAAAGCTGCCATGGCCGTCGGGCACCAGCGTATCGTTGGCGCCCAGACCATTTTCGGCAATGAACAGGGGCTTGTGGTAGCGGCAGTACAGCCGGTTCAGGGTATACCGCAGGCCCTTGGGATCGATCTGCCAGCCCCACTCGCTGACTTTGGAATAGGGGTTGCGCTTGAGGGTAGGCACCATGTTGCTGCCGGTGGGTTCCCCCAGCGAATGGTCTGCTGCCGCGCAGTTGCTGGAATAGTAGCTGAACGAGACAAAGTCCACCGTGTGGCGCAGGGCCTCGCGGTCTTCCTCGCTGATCTCCAGCTGAACGCCCTTTTCCTCAAAAATGCGTTTTGCATAATAGGGGTACTCGCCCAGCGCCTGCACATCCGAGAACAGATACACCTCATTGTCCAGATTCATCACTTCAATGATGTCGTCCGGGTTGGAGGTAAGGGGGTAGATGGTGACCGCCAGGATCATGCTGCCCACCTTGTAGTCCGGGTCGATGCTGTGGGCCAGCTCCACCGCCTTTGCGCTGGCCACCAGCTCATAGTGGATGGCCTGATACAGCTGCTGGTTGGAAAGCTCGGCCTTGGGCGTCAGGATGGCGCCGCTGACAAAGGGCTGGTGCAGGATGGAATTGATCTCGTTGAAGGTGATCCAGTATTTCACCTTGCCCTTGAACCGCTCAAACAGCACCTGACAATACCTCAGGTAGAGGTCGATCATGATCCGGTTGCTCCAGCCATTGTACTTGCGGGCCAGGGCAAGGGGCGTTTCGTAATGGGAGATGGTGATGAGGGGCTCGATCCCATACTTATGGCACTCGTCGATGACATCCTCATAGAACTTCAGGCCCGCTTCGTTGGGCTGGGCTTCCTCACCGGTGGGGAAGATGCGGCTCCATGCAATGGAGAAGCGGTACACCTTGAAGCCCATGCCTGCAAAGAGCTTGATGTCCTCTTTGTAGCGGTGGTAGTAATCGATGCCCTTCAGCTTGAGGTTGTCGGGGGTAGGCTCCTCCGTAATGACTTTGAAGCCCTTGGGCAGCACATCCTGAATGGACAGGCCTTTGCCGTCCTCCAGATAGGCGCCCTCACACTGATTGGCCGCCGTTGCGCCGCCCCAGAGGAAGTTTTTGGGAAAATACATTGCATTGCCTCCTGTGGTTTTGCCGGATCAGGCTTTCTTTTCGTCGCGGAACAGGACAAACGAGACCACGAAGGCCACCACAAACGCAATGGCTGCGCCGATGCAGGCAAAGTAGAAGTTGGACATGGGAGCATCCAGACCGATGTAGCTGGGCAGGGTCAGCAGGCCCGGAGAGCCGCCGGAGTAGTTCTTGGTGTTCATCAGGCCCATGAAGAAGCCGCCCACACCACCGCCGGCCATGGCTGCGATCATGTTGGTACGGATCTTCATGGTAACGCCGAACAGGACCGGCTCGGTGATGCCGCAGACTGCGGTGACGCCGGTGGCGGAAGTCAGCTGCTTGAGTTCAGGATCTTTGGTCTTGATGGAAACTGCCAGAGCAGCAGCGCCCTGTGCCACGTTGGAAGCCAGCTGGCCCGGGTAGATGATGGTATCGAAGCCGATGGTCATACGGTTGTTGATGCCGATGGGGGTCAGGGCGTGGTGGGTGCCGGTCATGACAAGGAAGGGCAGGAACACGCCGATGATGGTGGGCACCAGCCAGGGAGCCAGAGTGCTG
>CAVDVT010000066.1:0-7244 GCA_963612415.1 bacterium
GCCTTAACGGCTGACAGCTTAGATATTCTAACACATTTATGTTAGAATGTCAAGCACTTTTTTGAAGATTTTTTGAAGTTCTTGGAAGAACCAATCGATCTTCGTTACTTTTCATCCGTTTTTTCTGAAGCGTTTGTATCAGACGTCCGCCTGACAGTAATGTATTTTAGCACAGCTTCTTCCAAATTGCAAGCCCTTTTTTCAACTTTTTTCAAGAAACTTCAAATTATCCTCTTTCCCTATTCATCCAGCAGTTTTTCGCGCATCCGTTTCAGGATCTTGCGCTCCCGCCGGGAGACCTGCACCTGTGTTGTACGCAGTACCGCAGCGGTTTCGCTTTGCGTCCGTCCGGCGTAAAAACGCAGACGGATCAGCAGCCTGTCCTCCTCGGGCAGACTGTTGAGAACTTCCTGCAATCCGATCCGGTCTGCAAGTTCTTCTTCCGGCGATTCCACCGGGATATCCATCTGCCGGTCACTGTCCTCCCCTTCCGGTGTCAGGCTCAGCGCGGGCTGGGCCGCCTGAACGGCAAGGGTGATATTCTCTATGCTCTCCCCCAGCTCCTCAGCCAGCTGGGAAAGGGTCGGTTCTGTGCCGCAGAGCTTATGGTGATGTTCCCGGGCTGCATTGATCCGCAGACCGAGTTCTTTCAAGGAGCGGCTCACTTTAACGGTTCCCCCATCCCGGAACAGTTTTTTGATCTCACCCAGGATCACGGGGACAGCATAGGTGGAAAAGCAGACACCTCTCCCGGCGTCAAAACCATCATACGCTTTGACCAAGCCCATGCAGCCCGCGCTGTAAAGGTCATCATACTCAATGCCCCGGCCTCGGAACCGCCCGGCACAGGCGTGTACCAGCCCCAGATTCTGTTCAATGAATGCGCTCCGCCGGGTCTTGTCCGTTACCATGTTCTTCTCCCTCGTTTTCTTTTTTATGTAGAGGGCTTTTCCTCCAGACGTTTGGTCAGGGTGACCCGCGTCCCCCTGCCCGGAGCCGAGCGGACGCTGACCTTATCCATAAAACTCTGCATCACAGCAAAGCCCAGACCGGAACGTTCCTCAGGGTTCCCGGTGGTGAACAGCGGTTCCATGGCGCGGGGGATATCCGGGATGCCGACGCCCTTGTCCGCTACGGTGATCTTCACCAGCCGCCCAGGATAGACCGCAATGGTCATGACCACAGGGCCCACCCGGTCAGGATAGGCATGGACGATGCAGTTGGTCACCGCTTCCGACACAGCCGTTTTCAGGTCTGCCAGCTGGGGCACTGTGGGATCATACCGGGCCAGAAACGCCGCGGCTGCACCCCGGGCATAGCCTTCGTTGATGCTGAGAGATTCAAACTGGATCTTTGTGCTATTTTCCGCTTTCATGATTCATTCCTCCTGTCCTTCCCCTGCTGTTCCATCCGTGCAGGGGATGTTTGCCAGCCGAAGCACCCGCCGCAGCGGCTCCGGAGCATGCTGGATGCGCAGTGTTCCGCCCAGACTGCGGGCACAGCGCTGACGGCCAAGGATGAGCCCGACCCCCGAAGAATCCATAAAGCCCACCCCGCCCAGATCCAGCACTAGCGTGCGCGGCGTCCGGGCCAGAAGGGCATCGTCCAGCTGGATGCGCAGGCTTTGAGCGGCATCATGGTCGATCTCGCCCGCCAGATAGGCATAGAGCAGGTCGTCTACCGCACTGAAAGTAACTGTTGCCATTTTCGTTCCTTTCCGCCTGCCCTTTGCCGTAGGGCCCGGCATTTTCCGGTTTTATAAAACTTTTGCGTACAGCTCAAGCCTGTCCGACCTGCCAAGGGCTCCCCTACTAGGGGAGCTGGCAATGCGAAGCATTGACTGAGAGGTTTAACAAAAAGAGCCCGTACACTTTGATACAGTGTACAGGCTCTCGGGTGTATTTTTTAGAAAAGGGTGTCGTTTAGTCCGCCAGAAGGGCGGCTGCTTCCAGTGCAATGGCCTCGCCGCCGCAGATCAGCAGGCCGCGCCGGCTGTTGGCCTTGGCCAGACCCACCGCTTCTTCCAGTGTGGCGCAAAGCTCCGCATCAAAATGATACCGGGCTTTTTCCAACAGACGCTCCGTCATGGCGGCGTCCGTGCCCGCCGGGGAAACGAGGAACACCTTATCAAAGGGGTTCTCGCTCATGCCGGGCATGGCTTTCTTGTCCTTTTTCTGATCCTCCGGGGTCAGGCCGCTTTCCAGTGCGGCAAAGAATGCCTCGGCACCTTCTTCCTCAGCCAGACCAATGACAGCGCTCAGGTGGCGCACCTTTGCCATGTTGAGGACACGGAACAGTGCCATGGCCTGCTGCGGGGTGCGGCAGGCGTCCAGCACGATCAGCGGGCGCTGGGAGATGACCCGGATGCTGCTGCGGTTGTCCACGGCAGCAAGGCCCTCCAGAATGGCTTCGTCGGAGATGTCATACCCTTTTTTGCAAAGGGCCAGTGCCAGTTCCACCGCAATGGCAGCGCTTCCGGCCGCATGGCGGCCCAGAAAGGCCAGCGGCACCGTGTATCCGCCATAATCCACACGGCTGGCAAACTTTTCCGCCTCCAGGAAGGTGATATCCTCCGGGTCGGGCACCACAAGCTCACAGTCCGCCTTGCCTGCGGCCACGATCAGCTCACTGAGGACTGCCTTGGGCTGCTCCGGTGCTGTAACGCAGATGCTGCCCTTCCGCATCACGCCTGCCGCCAGCGCAGCAGAGCGCTCCACCGAATTGCTCACACCGTCCGGGCCAATGGCAGTAACGGCGCAGACCGGCATTTTGGGCAGGGCTTCTGCAAGACCGGCATCCGGCAGCTCCACCACAGCCAGCCTGCAGCCAGCCGCGCCAAAGCAGCGGGCAGCGGCAGCCAGCTCAGCGGCAGCCCGGGGCAGGGTCTCCCGGCCGCTCAGGACTTCTGTGACCTGCGCAAACAGTTCCGGGTCTACGGGGGCACCATTCACTTTGATGCGGGCCGAAAGCGGCTCACACCCGGCATGGTAGCTGCCCGTCACGCAGCCTGCCGCCTTGAGGACGGCAGCCGTGAGGGCGGCGGCAGCGGTCTTGCCCGCCGTACCGGCTACGCCCACATAGTCCACCCGCCCGGCCTGGGCCGACAGCGCCTCCTGAAGCTGCTGTGCCGGGGCAAAGCCCTCGGGCAGAGCGGCAAAATAAGCATTTGCCTGTTCAATCGTCATTGCGTCAAACCTCGTTTCGATGTTGATAGAGAATGATGCACATCCGGACAAGCCCCAGCAGCACCAGCCCCACGAACAGACCGGTCATCACACCGGAAAAATCGATCCAGATGTCCGTGACCTGACTGCTGCGCCCCGGCACAAAGAGCTGCAGGGTCTCGTCGGTCAGGGCCGTGAGCAGACCGCCCAGAATGGGCCACGACACATGCCGGATGAACCGCCGGGTATACACCCGCAGGCAGAGCATGAGCAGAAAGCCCTCCAGCATATACTCGCAGAAATGGGCCAGCTTGCGCACAAAGTGCATGGTGAGCCGGCTGGCCGCGCCCGGCATCCCCAGATGCCGCAGAACGCTTTGCAGCAGTGCCAGCACACGCCCGCTGGCATTTTCCGACACGTCCGCGATCTGCAGCGAGTTGGAGAAGATGAACACGATGCAGCCCACCAGCGCCATGGTAAAGATCACCCGCCAGGCAATGAGCCAGGGGTTGGTTTCACGTTTCGTTTCCGTCATCCGCTCAGCTCAGAGCCTTGATGCTCTGCTCAATGTTGGCCAGCTTGCTCTGGCTGTTGGCGTGCTTTGCACGGATCTCCTCCACCAGTGCGGCGGGGGCGCGCTCCACGAACTTGGGGTTGGCCAGCTGGTTGGCAAACATGGCCAGTTCCTTTTCGGCCTTGGCCTTTTCCTTGTTCAGACGGGCCAGCTCCTTCTCGCGGTCGATCAGCTCCATCATGGGGATAAAGCCGCGGGCTGCGTGGGTGGACACCTGCACCATGCCGTCGGTGCTGCCCTCATACTTTTCGGTAAAGGTCACATCGGTGGCAAAGGCAAACTTGGCCAGATAGACCTGTGCCTTCTGGAACGGGGTGGCATCGGCCGTCTCAATGATCATGCTGGTCTTCTTGGCGGGATGGACGTTCATCTCGGTGCGCATGGTACGCACGGCCTTGATATAGTCCATCACCTTCTCAAAGGCTTCTTCCTCCTCGGTCCAGTTGTGGGCCTCGTCCACGGTGGGCCAGCTCTGGGTCATGATGGTCTCAGCAGAGCCGGGCAGAGCCTGATACAGCTCCTCCGTGATGAAGGGCATGAAGGGGTGCAGCAGTTTCAGGGCCTTATCCAGCACATACACCAGCACACGGCGGGCGGTGTCGGCCTGCTCGGCGTCGCCGGAGTTCAGGCGGGGCTTTGCGATCTCGATGAACCAGTCGCAGTAGACATCCCAGATAAAGCTGTTGATCTTGGCAGCAGCCAGACCCATCTCGTAGTGGTCCAGGTTGTCGGTCATGGCACCCGCCACCTGATTCAGCTTGGTCAGCACCCACTTGTCGCTCATGTCCAGCTTGCTCTCGTCGGGCAGGCCGGGCTGGAAGTCCTCAGGCAGGTTCATCAGCACAAAGCGGGTGGCGTTCCACAGCTTGTTTGCAAAGTTGCGGGCAGCCTCCACCTTCTTTTCGCTGTAACGCATATCGTTGCCCGGGGTAGAGCCGTCCAGCAGCATGAAGCGCAGGGCGTCGGCACCATACTGGGCAATGACCTCCAGCGGGTCGATGCCGTTGCCCAGGCTCTTGGACATCTTGCGGCCCTGGCTGTCGCGGACGATGCCGTGGATGCAGACCGTATCAAAGGGTGCCTTGCCGGTGTAGGCCAGACCGGAGAAGATCATGCGGCTGACCCAGAAACCAATGATATCGTAACCAGTGACCAGGGTGTTGGTGGGGTAGAAATACTTCAGGTCAGCGCTGTCCTCATTGGGCCAGCCCAGAGTGCTGAAGGGCCACAGGGCGCTGGAGAACCAGGTATCCAGCGTGTCGGGGTCCTGGGTGAAGTGGGTGCCGCCGCACTTGGGGCAGGTGCAGGGCATCTCCTTGGCCACCACGGTCTCGCCGCAGTCGTCGCAGTAGTAGGCCGGGATCTGGTGGCCCCACCACAGCTGACGGCTGATGCACCAGTCGCGGGTATTCTTCATCCAGTTGATATAGTTTTTGGTAAAGCGCTCAGGCACAAACTTGATGTCGCCCTTTTCCACGCTCTCGATGGCGGGCTTTGCCAGAGGCTCCATCTTCACGAACCACTGCTTGGAGACCATGGGTTCAATGGTGGAGTGGCAGCGGTAGCAGGTGCCCACCTCGTGCTTCAGGGGCTCGATCTCCTTCAGGAAGCCGCCCTCTTTCAGGTCCGCCAGAATGGCCTTGCGGGCTTCGAGGGTGGTCATGCCGGCATACTTGCCGCAGTCCAGCACCTCGGGCTCGTTCACGGTGTTCTTGCCTGCGGCAAACAGCGCATCGGCAGCGGCCTTGTCGGCAGCACCGGTCATGTGGCCGTCGTAAGTGAACACCCGGACGATGGGCAGATCATGGCGCAGACCCACCTCAAAGTCGTTGGGGTCGTGGGCGGGGGTGATCTTGACGACACCAGTGCCCTTGGTCATGTCAGCGTGTTCGTCGCAGACGATGGGGATCTCCTTGTTCAGCAAGGGCAGGATGACATGGCAGCCGTGCAGATGGGCATAGCGGGGGTCATCGCCGTTGATGGCAACGGCGGTATCGCCCAGCATGGTCTCAGGACGGGTGGTAGCCAGCTCCAGCATCTCGCCGGTCTCCTTGACCGGGTAGAGCAGGTGCCAGAAATTGCCGTCCTTTTCCTCATACTCTACCTCAGCATCCGAGATGGAGGTGTTGCAGTGGGGGCACCAGTTGACCATGCGGTTGCCGCGGTAGATCAGCTTTTTGTCGTACAGGCGCACGAACACTTCCTTGACGGCGTCAGAGCAGCCCTCGTCCATGGTAAAGCGCTCCCGCTGCCAGTCGCAGCTGGTGCCCAGTTTCTTCAGCTGGCTGACGATACGGTTGCCGTACTTGGTCTTCCAGTCCCAGGCGCGCTCCAGGAAGCCGTCGCGGCCCACCATCTCCTTGGTCAGGCCCTCGGCGCGCATGGCCTCCACCACCTTGGCCTCGGTGGCAATGGATGCGTGGTCGGTGCCGGGCACCCACAGGGCGGCATAGCCCTGCATCCGCTTGGTACGGATCAGAACGTCCTGCATGGTGTTATCCAGTGCATGGCCCATGTGGAGCTGGCCGGTAACGTTCGGAGGGGGCATGACGATGGTATAGGGTTTCTTGTCGGGGTCTGCTTCCGTGTGGAAGTAGCCGCCGTCCAGCCAGAACTGGTAGATGCGGTCTTCCACCTGGCTGGGATCGTACTGTTTTGCGAGTTCTTTCATAGTGTCCTCCCAAAATTGTGATGAAGTGGGACGAAAAAAGCCGTCCCACGGAACGTTCCATGGGACGGCTGTAAATTACATACCGCGGTACCACCCAAATTGCACAGCTCACAAGGCGCTGTGCCCCTTGATGCTCCGATAACGTGGAGCAGGCCCGGGGGCGGCTACTGGCCTTTCACCACCCCTGCTCAAAAGCGACAGTGCGCAGCTCCTTCCTGCCGGGCTCTCACCTGTTCCCGGCTCTCTGCAAGGCGGTCCGCCGCGCACACTCTTTCTCGTTGCATTTATACAAAGAATATAGCGGTTTTTGGGCGTTTTGTCAATCTCTTTTAGAAAACTTCTTCTTTCAGGCGGGCGATCAGCCGCTCCATCAGCGCCACGCGGTTGAAGGGCGTCATCAGGTAGAAGCCGTCGGCGTAGGGCAGAGCGGCACGGGCCATCTCCAGTGAAATGGCAAGGCCCAGTTCTTCGCCCCCGGCCCGGTCCAGCCCGGCAAACTTCTCAATGATCCAGTCTTCCACATGGATGCCGTTGATCTCGTTCTCCATAAAAATGGCGTTGCGCTGGCTGACCACCGGCATGATGCCCGCCAGGATCTTTGCCTCGCTGCCCAGCGTTTCCCGGGTCTTTTTCAGGTTTTCCACCGCTTGTGCCGACAGCACCGGCTGGGTCAAAAAGCCCGTCATGCCGTTTTCCAGCTTTTCGCCGGCCCGGCGCAGCTCCACGTCAAAATTGCGGGCGTTCAGGTTCAGGGCACCAAACACGGTCATGGGGGTGGGCATCTCCCGGTCTTCCCCGGCCAGCGAGACGATGTACTGCGCCAGCTTACGGGAGT
>CAVDVT010000067.1:0-7237 GCA_963612415.1 bacterium
CAGCTTCGGCATTGTAGATTTCCGCGTTTATGTGCTGACCAACGGCATTTTTGCCAGCGCGGGCACCGCAGAGATCAGTGAGGTGCGCAACGTTCCCACCCGCACCACCCATCTGGGCCGGGTGGCCGCCGTGAACCAGCTCTCCCGGCAGATCGCCTCCGGAGAGGTCGTTACCATCGACGATGCCGAGACCCGGCTGGCGCAGGCGCAGCGCATCCCCTTTCCCAAGGACTGGGTGCAGCTGGCCGCAGGCCTGAGCGGTGCATTCTGCTTTGCGCTGATCTTCGGCGGCACCCTGCGGGCCGGGCTGGCTGCAGCCGTGGCCGGTTTTGCCGCCAACGCCTACCTGCTGCTCTGTGAGAAGATCGGCATCCGGGGCGGGTTCCGCACCATTTCCACCGCCGCCCTCATCACACTGGTCTGCATCGTGGGCTGTTCCCTGCTGGACACGGAAGCCAGCCACGCCATCATTGGCACTTTGATGATCCTGACCCCCGGCATCGCCTTTACCATGGGCATCCGGGATTTTGTGCAGGGCGATTATCTTTCCGGCACCATCCGGATGATCGATGCACTGCTTATCGCAGCCAGCATCGCCATTGGCACCGGTCTGGTGCTGAGCCTTACCAGTATGTTGACGGGGGTGGTCGTTGTATGACGGAATTTCTTCTGACCAGTGAGCAGATCGGCCAGCTGACCGCACAATTTTTCCTGGCCGGGGCCGGCACCCTGAGCTTTGCCATCCTGTTCGCCTGCCCCAGACGCACCCTGCCCTACTGCGGGGCGGTGGGTGCCGTAGGCTGGCTCGTGTACGAGATCGCGGTGCTGTTCGGGATGGAAAGTTTTGCGGCTTCCCTGCTGGCTGTCATCCCGCTGACGCTGATGGCCCGCATTTTTGCAGTGATCCTCAAAACGCCGGTCACGGTGTTCCTGCTCTCCGGCATCTTCCCGCTGGTGCCCGGTGCCGGCATCTACTACACCGCCTACTATTTCATTCAGGGCAACAACGCCCTTGCCCTTGCCAACGGCATCTCCACCTTCAAGATCGCTGTGGCTCTGGCCGTTGGCATCGCGCTGGTGCTGGGGCTCCCCATGCCCCGGCGCAAGCAGACCTGATCTTCAGGACCATTTGAAATAAATAGAATAAAAAGGAGTGTTTACGATGTCTGTTATGGAAAAGCTTCTCACCCGCCGCACCTACCGCCGCTTTGCACAGAAAGCCGTGCCGCAGGATGTTGTCGATGACATCATCGAGGCCGTCCGGCTGTCCTCCTGCGGGGCCAACCGGCAGGCCGTGCGGCTTGTGGTGGTGAACAAGCCCGAAGATGTGGCAAAGGTACAGCCGCTGGTCAAGTGGGCCGCCTATCTGCCGCCGGAGCAGGGCACCCCAAAAGCTGACGAGCTGCCCACCCTGTATGTGGCTGTGGTGCAGGATACTTCCATCCCCGGTGACCTTGCCACCGACACCGGCATCGCCCTGGCCAACATGACCCTGGCTGCCTGGGACAAGGGTGTGGGCAGCTGCATCATGGGCGCCATCAACAAGCCCGCCCTGACCCAGCTGCTTGGCATTGCCGAGCCGGAAAAGCTGGCCTTTATGGTGGCCTTCGGCTACCCCACCCACGAAGCGCACATCGTGCCCCTGACCGCAGACACCGGTGTGAAGTATTATCTGGACGAGAACCGGGACTACTGTGTGCCGAAGCGGGATGCAGGGGAGATTGCAAGATATTTGTAAGCGGCTGAGAGAGGTTTTGCATATATTCATTCATTTTTCCTGTGCAGCTGTATAAATGTTTTCAAAAGAGTTTCATTTGTTCCGATTTTTTGCACAACACTTGACTTTTTTATTTGTACAACTTATACTAAGTCCCGTTCCCCAATGTTTCGATGAATCGCATCGAGCCGGGAATGTGAAAGATTATACAATCAACAGAGGAGTGTTTGAATATGAAAAAGATTACTCGCCGCAGCTTTCTGGCTGCCGCTGGCCTGACCGCTGCTGCTCTGGCTCTGACCGCCTGCGGCGGCTCTGCTTCCAGCACCGCTTCTTCCGTGGCAAGTTCTGCCGCTGCTTCTTCTGAGGCTGCTTCCACCAGTGCTGCCGCTGCTGAGCTGACCACCGTCGAGTCCGGCAAGCTGATCATGGCTACCAACGCTGCCTTCCCTCCGTACGAGATGACCACCGATGCCGGCGACTTTGAGGGCATCGACATTGACACTGCACAGGCCATTGCTGACAAGCTGGGTCTGGAGCTGCAGATCGACGACATGGACTTTGACGCAGCGCTGCTGAGCGTGCAGCAGGGCAAGGCCGACATCGTCATGGCTGGCGTTACCGTCACCGACGAGCGCAAGGCCGTCATGGACTTCTCCGACAGCTATGCTACCGGCATCCAGTCCATCATCGTTCCCGAGGGCTCTGACATTGCTTCTCCCGACGATCTGGCCGGCAAGAAGATCGGCACCCAGCGCGGCACCACCGGCTACATCTACTGCTCCGATGACTTCGGCGACGAGAATGTGGTGGCTTACGACAACGGTCTGACCGCTGTGCAGGCTCTGAACAACGGCCAGGTGGATGCAGTTGTCATCGACAACGCCCCCGCCAAGGAGTTCGTTGCTGCCAACCCCGGCCTGGTCATTCTGGACACCAGCTACGCTGAGGAAGACTACGCCATCGGCATGGCAAAGGGTTCCTCTCTGGAGGACGCCATCAACGCTGCTCTGGAGGAGCTGAAGGCTGACGGCACCCTGCAGTCCATCGTGGACAAGTACATCACCGCTGAATAATTCAGCCGTACTTTTTGGATCACGGGGAGGAAGCCCCAATGGGGCCCCTCCCCTTTTTTGGAAAAAACAGGTTACAAAAGTTTAACAAAATCAAAACAGGAAAGCGAGGATGCGAATGGCCGCACAATACGAACTGCTGAAAGAGCTGCTCAACAGCGGCACGAAGCTGGACTTCGGGCAGGAAATGTTCTACAAATTCTATCAGGCGTTCATCCTGAAGGACCGCTGGGTCCAGTACGTTCAGGGTGTGGGCACCACCCTGCTGGTCACCGCCATTGCACTGGCTCTGGGCATTGTACTGGGCAGCGTGGTGGCTCTGGTGCGTGTGGCCCACGATCAGCAGCGCCCCGGCCGCAGGAACCCGGTGCTGGGCTTCTTCAACGCCGTGTGTCAGGTATACACCACCATCATCCGCGGCACCCCCATGATGGTGCAGCTGCTCATCATGAGCATGGTCATCTTTGCCAACAGCCGCAACTTTACCATGGTTGGCGCGCTGGCACTGGGCATCAACTCCGGCGCATACGTGTCGGAGATCATCCGCGGCGGTCTGATGGCCGTGGACCCCGGCCAGATGGAAGCCGGCCGCAGCCTGGGCCTGAACTACATGACCACCATGGTGGTCATCATCATCCCGCAGGCACTGCGGGCTGTGCTGCCTGCCTTGGGCAACGAGTTCATCATCCTGCTCAAGGATACCTCGCTGATCACCGTCATCGGCGGCAAGGAACTGCTGTACGCAGCACAGGGCATCATGAACCGCACATACGAGGCCATGTTCCCCCTGCTGGGCGTTGCACTGGTCTATCTGGTTCTGGTCATGCTCTTTACATGGCTGCTGACCAAATTTGAGAGGAGGATGGCACAAGGTGACCGATAAAATTCTGGAAGTCCGCGGTCTGACCAAGACCTACGGCGGCGAAAAGAAGGCGGGCGCAAAGCAGCCCACCCCCACGCTGGATGTCCTGAAGGGCATCGACATCGACATCTACCGCGGCGACGTGGTCTGCCTGATCGGCCCTTCCGGCTGCGGCAAGTCCACCTTCCTGCGCTGTCTCAACCGGCTGGAGATCCCCACCGGCGGCTCCATCAAGTTTGAGGGCACCGAGGTGGACGAAGCCCACATCGACGCAGTGCGCCAGAAGATGGGCATGGTGTTCCAGCACTTCAACCTGTTCCCCCACCTGACCGTCAAGCAGAACCTCTGCCTGGCCCCCGAGCTGCTCAAGCTCAAGAGCAAGGAGGAAGCTTCCAAGCGCGCCGACGAACTGCTGGCCCGCGTCGGCCTGTCCGACAAAGCCAATGTCTTCCCCAAGAGCCTGTCCGGCGGTCAGCAGCAGCGCATCGCCATCGCCCGCGCTCTGGCCATGGACCCGGACGTGATCCTGTTCGATGAGCCCACCAGCGCTCTGGACCCCGAGATGGTCGGCGAAGTTCTGGAACTGATGAAGGAACTGGCCCACACCGGCATCACCATGCTGGTGGTCACCCACGAGATGGGCTTTGCCCGCGAAGTCTCCAACCGCGTCATCTTCATCGACGAGGGCCGCATTCAGGAGGACGAGCCTCCTCAGGAGCTGTTCGCCAACCCCAAGCATCCCCGCTTGAAGGCATTCCTGTCCAAGATGCTGTGATCCTTTTTCCGTAAACTAAAAACCGCCGCTGTGCAGAACACAGCGGCGGTTTTTCTTTTTTTACAGCGTACTGTTGGTATCGTCCGGGCTCTGCTCACTGGTATACAGCACCATCAGATGGTTGGCACTGGCTTCCAGCTTTGTCTTGGCCTGCCGGAGGTTGGCTTCCTCGGTCTCATTCATCTTTTCAGGTTTATCCTTGCGCAGGCAGCGGCGCAGATCGGCCAGATCGGCCTTGATGCGGTTCTTCTCGTCCTTGTCCAGCTCCTTTTTGCACTTGGACAGGGCCTCATCCACCTTATAGGCCAGCACTTCGGCCTGATTGTGGAGTTCCAGCCGCTCCTTGCGGCGGGTGTCCTCGGCCTCATAAGCGGCGGCATCGGCCATGGCGCGCTGGATCTCGTTCTCCGAAAGGTTGGTGCTGCCGGTGATGGTGATGTTCTGCTCCCGGCCGGTGCCAAGGTCTTTGGCCGAGACCTTGACCACACCGTTGACGTCGATATCAAAGGTCACTTCGATCTGGGGCTTGGAGGAGAAGCTGGCCCGGATACCATTGAGCTTGAACTTGCCCAGACTCTTGTTGTCGCGGGCAAAGTGGCGCTCACCCTGTAGAACGTTGATCTCCACGCTGGTCTGCATGGGGCGGGCCGTGGTAAAGATCTGGCTCTTGCGGGTGGGGATCATGCTGTTGCGGGTGATCAGCGGGGTGGCCACACCGCCCAGCGTCTCAATGGAAAGGGTCAGCGGGGTGACATCCATCAGCACAAGACCCTGCGCCGCTGCGCCGGTGGCACCGGCCAGCTTGCCGCCGCCCTGCAGCAGGCCGCCCTGTACGGCGGCGCCCATGGCAACGCACTCATCGGGGTTCAGGCTGTGGCTGGGCTCACAGCCCAGCAGCTCCTTGACCTGACGCTCCACGGCGGGCATCCGGGTGCTGCCGCCCACCAGCAGCACCTTGCCCAGCTGGCTGGCCGCAAGGCCGGCATCCCGCAGAGCGTTCTGCACCGGCTGCACCGTGCGGGCCAGCAGGTCGCCGGTCATCATCTCAAACTGGGGGCGGGTCAGGCTCAGGTCCAGATGATGCGGGCCGTCCTTTCCCACCGCGATGAAGGGCAGGTTCAGCTGAGCCGAAGGCGCACTGGAAAGCTCCTTCTTGGCCTTTTCGGCTTCCTCTTTCAGGCGGCCCATGGCGGCGGGGTCTTTGGTCAGGTCGATGCGGTCCGACTTGCGGAACTCCGCCACGGCCCACTCCACGATCCGCTGGTCAAAGTCGTCGCCGCCCAGATGGGTGTCGCCGCCGGTGGCCAGCACGGTAAAGGTGCCGTCCTCGATCTCGATGATGGACACATCAAAGGTACCGCCGCCCAGATCGTACACCAGGATTTTCTGGGGTGCTTCATTGTCCAGGCCGTAGGCCACAGCGGCAGCCGTGGGCTCGTTGATGATGCGCAGCACGTTCAGGCCCGCAATGCGGCCTGCGTCCTGGGTGGCCTTGCGCTGGCTGTCGTCAAAGTAGGCAGGCACCGTGATCACGGCTTCGGTCACCGGCTCACCCAGATAGCTCTCTGCGTCGCGGCGGATCTTGGTCAGGATCATGGCGCTGATCTCCTGCGGGGTCAGGTCTTTGCCATCGATATGTGCGCGGTAATCGCTGCCCATGTGCCGCTTGATGCTGGACACGGTGCGGCCGGAGTTGGTGGCGATCTGACGCTTTGCAGCGCCGCCCACCAGACGTTCGCCATCCTTGGTGAATGCCACGACACTGGGAGTGGTGCGTTCTCCCTCGGCATTGGTGATGACCACGGGCTTTCCGCCCTCCACCACAGCCACACAGGAGTTGGTGGTGCCAAGGTCGATTCCGATTACTTTGCTCATAGTGCTTGTCCTCTTTTCTTGCGGCGCGCAGATTTTCTCACAGAATATCTTACCGGTTTCCTATGACGATTTCTTAGAACAAATGTAAAGAAACTGTGTTTTATCGAACAGGAGCATCTTCCAGCAGGCGGGCCGTCAGTGCATCGGCCTCCTGCAGCCACCGTGCGGCGTCCGGTTCCCCTTCTGCCTGCAGGATCCGGAACCCCTGTACGGCCTCGGCCACCTGCAGCAGCGCCTTTTTGCGGGAGACGAACTGGGTCTCGCACTGGGCGATGCGCAGGCAGATCTGGGGCGTGTAGGCAACATCCGGCACACTTTTTGCGGCGTTCTGGGCACGGCGGTAGAACTGCAGGGCCGCAGCGGGCTCCCCGCCCGAAGCTGTGCAGTCGTCCCCCAGCGCGATCATGGCCTGGACCTCCCCGGCCTGCGCTGCCTTTTTCCACATCCGGCGAGCCTGCACCTTGCTGCGCCGGGTGCCCCGGCCATAATACAGGCAGTCGCCCAGCGCGGAAAGGCCCTCGGCACTGCCGGATTCCGCAGCTTTCTCATACTGGCGCACCGCTTCTGCCCAGTCTTCTGCCCGGGCGGCGGCGTGGCCGGCTTCCAGCGCGTCAGAACCGGGACCGTCGTTCCCCCGCTCCGACTTCAGCAGTCCGTTGAGCAGCGAGACATCCAGCGTGGCGGAACTGGTCCACGGATCGATCACCACGCCGTCGATGCCCTCTGTCTCCAGCGCATATTCCATGGCGCTGCGCAGGGTACGCTCCACCATGGGGCGGGTGGCGCTGGCCTTTTCGGCCTCGGCATTCTTCACGGAGGTGAACAGCGGCAGGTAGTGCCGCTCTTTCCGAGTGTGGAGCAGCCACGGCTGCAGGCCCTCGGCCCGCGCCGCCGGGATGGGCAGCTTTGCCCACGGTGCCGCCCCGCTCTGGGGG
>CAVDVT010000068.1:0-7167 GCA_963612415.1 bacterium
CTTCAGCAGCTCCTCCACAGAGTCCGCATGCCGGACGCCTTTTCTCCGCTGCGGCTTTGCTGTTTCCTGCCGCTTTGCATCGTGCCGGCGCCGGTCTTTCCTGCATTTCCCGCTCTCATTTTTCAAAGGGACAACTTTGGGGGCCTTCTGCACATTTTCCGGGTCATGTTCCGGCTTTGTTTTCGTTTTGTGGGGGTGGTATACCACAGGGTTATTCCTGCGGTAGGCATCATGCTGAACGATGTACTCGAGGTACTCCAGGATCTTTTTTGCCCGCACCGCCTGGCTGTGATACCCCGGCAGAATGGTGGGATGCAGCGGATCGTCCTTTTCGTAAGTATTCTTATGGTAGAGCCAGAGCATCCGGCCATTTCCGTGAACGATGATCTTCCACTTCCCCACGCTGGACGAAACATTCAGCTGGTCGTCTTCCAGTTCACAGGTCAATCCATGCTGGGCGCAGTATTCCAGAATGGCCTCCCGGTCATTTTCAAACCGCTTTGCCATGCCGATGCACAAATTTTCCGGCGGATTGGCTGGCGCCGGTTTTTGTGCCGGCCGTTCCGGCTCTGGTTCCGGCAGAGATCTTCGCTGCCAAAGTTCGTTCCGTTCATAGAACGCATATCCCTGCCGCTTCAGGCAGTCCCTGCAAAACACGGTGCCTTTGCAAAAGTCCAACGGTTCCGCCAACCGGAGCCAGCGCCCGCGCACATGCGGACACCCGGGGCGATGGAGTACCGCAGACTGCCTTGTGCGCACCAGCGGCACACGCTTTTCCGCTGGAATATGCTCCAGCTGCCACTCCAGGGCTTCAAACAGACGGTACAGATATCCTGCCCGGTATTTTGGCAGATACAGGGCATCGTGTTCCACAGGAACCCCCAGCAGCGACAATGCTTTCTGATAAGAAAACGTTCTTCCACAGCCTGTAACGGTGTTTTTCAGCATTTCCCGCACCAGGATCACCTTCGTGTGCGGCAGGCTCCGGCCAAACCGTTCCACTGCCGCGTTCAGCATCCGGCAGGTCTCCGCGTCCCATACCACCAGAACATCGTATTTTCCAAATGTCCGGAAAAATACGTCCACTGCCCGGGAAAGCGGCCAGCCCTGCCGGAAGGTCGTCAGATTGTTTTTCATCAGCATCCGGGTCTGCTGCGAGATCAGCTCCGGGTGTTCCACGCTGAGATAGCGCCCAAACACCTTTTTGTCCCATTCTCCCGCCCGGCCCAGTTGACAGGAAAAACCGTAGATCTCTTTTTCGCCCTCATTCTGGTGCGGCACATTCCAGAGCAGGTCCACAAACAGGTAACGCATTCAGGCCACCTCCTTTGAACCCTATTATCCACAAAAAGAGTCCCATAAAGCGGCCTTTTGCTGTCACTTCCCGGATAAAACAGACAAAAAACGCCCGTCGGGTCATCCCGACAGGCGTTTTTGTTCTGTGATTCGATCAATTTCCTGCGTAGGCACTGCCCATAGTCCAGGCGTTGGCGGCAGAATACCTTGCGTGGTTGCGCAGGTAAGTCACCCACGCACCGTAGCCATTGCCTGCCGAGAAGTGGACGCCATCCGGAGCAGCCAGGACCTCTTTCAGGTTTCCTTCCCCATCGGCAAGGGTCTCCCACAGGTCAAGGTATACGCAGTCTTTGTCTGCGGCCAGCTTTGCCAGCTGCTCGTTCACGGAGCGCAGGACATCTGTGGCCAGGCCCGGCTTTTCTGCAGCCGCCTCCGGGCGCACCGGCGGGATGGACTGAACATAGAGGATGCACCCCGGCAGGGTCTGTTTGAGCTGATCCAGCATCTGACCATAGTAAGCCAGGAAGCGGTCTGCTGCCCCCAGCGTGGTCAGGGTGTTGGTGCCCAGCAGGATATACAGCTTTTTGGGCTGGGCAGCTGCCAGCACATCCAGCGCCACCTCCTGCCCGCGCACACTGCTCTTGACGGCGCTGCGGTTGACGATGGCATCCGGCCCTACACCTGTGTAGCCGCAGATGAGCGCCCCGCCCAGATTGATGCTGTAATCTGAGAAGCCCACGGTCAGGCTGTCACCCAGAAACGCTGCATCCGAAAAATAGCTCAGGTCCACCTGACCGCAGGCAGGCTGGCGGATCACGCTGCTGTCGTAGGCTTTCACCGTGCCAGCCGTCTGCCGGGCCGGGCCAAACGATTCCAGCGTGACTGCTGCCGCACCGGCAGAATCACTGCTCTCCCCTGCCGTGCTGTCGGCACTGCCTGCACTGTCCGCCCCGGTGCTGCCCTGCATGGGCAGCGGCGCAAGAATGTTTTCGGCCGTGCCAGCCGCCGGGGCCTGCTGCGCGGCCTCGCTCTGCTTTTCGCCATTTTCCAGAATGGCTGTGATGGCCAGCGACAGCAGCAGGATCGCTGCAATAACACCCGCCAGCCGCAGACCCGTGCCCGCACGGCTCCGCCGCCTGCGGCTGTGAGTAGAGTGATACTCGTGTGAAATTCCCATATCTTTCCCGCCTTTATCTGGACTGTTCCTCTGGATATCTTACGATCAGTATCCCCGGAAAATTGCCATTTTTGCACTTTGCCCGGAACTGCTGCTCATTTTTGTGCTTTCCGCCCAATATTGTATCATAATTTTTTTGCCTGTGCAACCAATCAGGTCTTGCATACAACAGAGAAATGGTTTACAATAGAATAGGTGCAGGATTTGCGCAGTTTTCATCGAAGTAGATGCACATCCCGCATTCTTTTTGTACGACTTGCGGCGTGCGTCCACCCTTCCTTCCCCGGGCAGTGCAGGGCTTCGGGGAGCTGAAACGGAGTGTGGATGTCCGTTTTGCGGGACGTTGAAAAACCTTTCATTCTGATAAGGAGGACTTATGGCAAAAAATGTCATCATCGGCCAGAGCGGCGGCCCTACTGCCGTTATCAATTCCAGTCTGGCAGGCGTCTATAAGGCCGCATGCAGCCTGGGGGCCGATAAAGTCTACGGAATGCAGTACGGCATTGAGGGCCTTTTGAAGGAAGAAATGCTGGAACTGAATGTTCTGCTGGACGACCGCATGAGCATCGAGCTGCTCAAGCGCACCCCGTCCAGCTATCTGGGAAGCTGCCGCTACAAGCTGCCGGACCCGGACGTGGACTCCACCCCTTACGTCAAACTGTTCACCCTGTTTGACAAGTATGATATCTGTGCGCTGTTCTACATTGGCGGCAACGACTCCATGGACACCATTGCAAAGCTTTCCCGCTATGGTGCCCGGGTGGGCAGCAGTGTCCGGTTCATCGGTGTGCCCAAGACCATCGACAACGACCTCTGCCTCACCGACCACACCCCCGGCTATGGCTCGGCGGCAAAGTACATTGCCACCATCCTGAAAGAGGTCATCCGGGATTCTTCCGTTTACAACATCCGCAGTGTGACTGTGGCCGAGATCATGGGCCGCCACGCGGGCTGGCTGGCCGGTGCGGCCTGCCTGGCCGGCGGCGACGACT
Source organism: bacterium (assembly GCA_963612415.1). Lineage (GTDB taxonomy): Bacteria > Bacillota > Clostridia > Oscillospirales > Ruminococcaceae > Faecalibacterium. The sequence goes on from CAVDVT010000068.1 coordinate 3,466, forward strand.
GCGAAGGCCCCGACCTGATCCTGCTGCCCGAAGTTCCCTTTGATGCGGACAAGTTCCTGACAAAAGTGGACGAGCTGCAGCGGGTCAAGCCCAACGTCATCATTGCGGCCAGCGAGGGCGTGAAGACCGCCGACGGCACTTACCTGTGCGATCTGGTCTCCACCGCCGGGCAGCTGGACGCCTTTGGCCACAAGGCCATCCTCAGCGGCACCAGCCGGTATCTCTCTGACCTCATCCACGACAACCTGAACTGCAAGAGCCGCGCCATTGAGTTTTCCACCCTGCAGCGCTGCGCCAGCCATCTGGCCAGCCGCACCGATGTGAACGAAGCCTACGCCGTGGGCGGTGCTGCAGCCGCTGCTGCCTTTGCCGGAGAGACCGGCCGGATGATCTCGCTCAAGCGGATCTCCAACTACCCCTATCAGTGCATCACCGAATCGGTGGATGTCCAACAGGTGGCAAACCTGGAAAAGAAGGTGCCGCTGGACTGGATCACCCCGGACGGCATGCAGGTAACGGCGGCGTTTGAGGAATACGCCCGGCCGCTGATCCTGGACGAAGTGACGCCGGTCTATGTCAATGGCACTCCGCGCCACATCCGTCTGTAATTTTTCGCGCGTTCCTTCCCCCGCAGTCTGTTTTCGTGCCCCTGCACGATAATATAAAAGCCGAAACAGAAGAAAAGGAGAAATCATCATGGGTAAAAATGCAATCGTTGGTCAGTCTGGCGGTCCTACTTCCGTCATCAATGCAAGTCTGGCCGGTGTGTTCGAGAGCTGCAAGAGCCGCGGCGCAGAGATCGTCTACGGTATGTGCAACGGTGTTGCCGGCCTGCTGGAGGAGCGGGTGGTGGATCTTTCCACCGTGCTGACCGATGATCTGGATATCGAGCTGCTGAAGCGCACTCCGTCCAGCTTCTTGGGCAGCTGCCGCTACAAGCTGCCCGACTGGCACGATGACGAAGCAGTTTACAAGAAGCTGTTCGCCATTCTGGAAAAGCTGGACATCGGCTACTTCTTCTACATTGGCGGCAACGACTCCATGGACACCATTGGCAAGCTGGCCGACTACGGCAAGCGCGTTCAGAGCGACATCCGCTTCATGGGCGTTCCCAAGACCATCGACAATGACCTGATGGTCACAGACCACACCCCCGGCTACGGCTCCGCTGCCAAGTACATCGGCGTTGTGATGAAGGAGATCATCCGCGACGCCACCGTTTACGGCACCAAGTATGTCACCGTGGTCGAGATCATGGGCCGCAACGCCGGCTGGCTGACCGCTGCCGCTGCTCTGGCCAAGAGCGATGACTGCGAGGGCGTGGATATGATCTGCCTGCCCGAAGTCCCCTTCAATGTGGATCACTTCATCGAGAAGGTCCGCGCCATGCAGGAGAAGAAGCCCAGCATCGTGATCGCCGTTTCCGAAGGTGTCAAGCTGGAAGACGGCCGCTATGTCTGTGAGCTGGCTGACGACGTTCACGCTGTGGACGCTTTCGGCCACAAGGCCCTGACCGGTACCGCCCGCTTCCTGGCCAATGTTGTGGCCCGCAATCTGGACACCAAGACCCGCTGCATCGAGCTTTCCACCCTGCAGCGCTGCGCTGGCCACCTGACCAGCCGCACCGACATCACCGAGGCTTACCAGGTGGGCGGCGCCGCTGCCAAGGCTGCCTTTGAGGGCGTCACCGGCCAGATGGTCGCTCTGAAGCGCATCTCCAACAGCCCCTACCAGTGCACCACCGAGCTGCACCCCATCAGCGAGGTCGCGAACCTTGAGAAGAAGGTGCCCCTGAGCTGGATGAACGAAAACCACACCCAGATGACGGACGAGTTCCTGAATTATGCACGTCCGCTGATCCAGGCTGAGCTGACTCCGCTGTACATTGCAGGTCTGCCCCACCACATCTACATGAAGAACAAGAAGTAATTTTCTCCGTTTCTGTATCAGCAACACGAGAGGGAAGGTTCCAGCTGGAGCCTTCCCTCTCGCTTTTATTTTTTCTGTGCTGTCAGGCAGAGCCAGCTTTTGCCGTCTTCGGGTAGCGGATCAGATCATACAGGGTACCGCCCGCTCCCAGATCACGGGTGGCATAAAGTTCCATGCCCAGGTGAACGTACTTATCGCACTTGGACTTGGCATCGGTATCCAGCACCACCGGAATGCCCAGCCGGTCACCCTCGGCAAAGGCAAGATCCATCACCTTGCGCATATAGCCCTGACCCTGATAGGCTTCCCGCACACAGACCATGCCCACATAAATGCAGGGCTTTTTCTCTTTGTTCAGCACATCTTCCAGCGACGGCCCCGCCTTGGAGAGCATCCGTGCAAACTGGAACAGTTCCTTCAGGCTCATGGACTGCAGCATCCCCCGCAGCAGCAGCCGTGCAGCATGGAAACTTACTTTCTGCCCCGGCAGCTTGTAGGCAATGTAGCCCTCGCCCCGCTCGCTGGTGGTGTGCAGAAAACCATCTGCCAAGACGCACCGCACAAAGCCGCAGATGTAGGTCACCACCGCGTCCCGGTCACGGAACCAGCTGGCCATCCCCCGTTCTTCCCCGTAATCGTAATAGCCGAAGGCATGGCCGATGTCCTGAATGTGCTGCTCGTCCATTTTTGTTACCAGCATCCTGTCCCCTCACTTTCCCCCGTCTGCCCGCCGTCTTCGCAGGGCCGGGCGTAAGTTATTTTACACTAACCAGAGTATAGCATAGGCGGGATGGGATTGCAAGGCTGGACCCGGACAGCAAAAAAGGAGGGCCCCGCCGGGCGGCAGAGTCCTCCTGAAATGTGCGCAGTAAAATTTAGGTATCCTGCAGTTCCCCGCGGCTGGCAGCCTTGAGGTAAGCAAAGATGAAACCGTCCAGATCACCATCCATCACGGCATCCACGTTGCCGGTCTCATAGTTGGTGCGGTGATCCTTGACCATGGTGTAGGGCATGAACACATAACTGCGGATCTGGTGGCCCCAGGCGATCTCGTTCTGAACGCCCTTGATATCGTCGATCTTGTCCATGTGCTGCTGCTTTGCGATCTGATACAGCTTTGCCTTCAGCATTTCCATAGCGTAGTCACGGTTCTGGAACTGGCTGCGCTGGGTCTGGCAGCTGACCACAATGCCGGTGGGCTTGTGGATCAGACGGACAGCGGAAGAAGTCTTGTTGATGTGCTGGCCGCCTGCACCGGAGGAGCGGTAAACCTGCATCTCGATATCCTCCGGGCGGATGTCCACCTGAATGGTGTTGTCCAGCTCGGGCATGACTTCCAGCGAAGCAAAGCTGGTCTGGCGGCGGGCGTTGGCATCAAAGGGAGAAACGCGCACCAGGCGGTGTACGCCGTTCTCGCTCTTGAGCAGGCCGTAGGCATTGGCGCCCTTGACCATCATGGAAGCACTCTTCATGCCGGCTTCGTCGCCGTCCTGATAGTCCAGCACTTCCACGGTCATGCCGTGGGCCTGTGCCCACTTATTGTACATACGGTACAGCATCTCAGCCCAGTCCTGAGCCTCGGTGCCGCCGGCGCCGGCGTGGAAGGTCAGAATGGCGTTGCTGTGGTCGTACTCACCGTTCAGCATGGTCATCAGCTGCAGTTCATCCACAGCCTTGCCCACAGCGTTCACGGCTTCTTCGGCTTCCGGCACCATCTCCGGGTCGTATTCCTCGTCCAGCATCACCAGCATGGTCTCGGCGTCATCGTACAGG
>CAVDVT010000069.1:0-3066 GCA_963612415.1 bacterium
GCTGGTGCAGGGCGACCGTCTGGTACGGTACGTGCCCTCGCCCTGGCCCACCGGCCCGGTGGAGTTTGGCCGGGCGCTGAACCCCAAAGTTTTTCTGCTTAAGCTGACCCCCGGTCTGGGCCCCGAGCTGATCCCCGCCATTTTTCAACAATACGACTGCGTCATTGTGGAAAGCTTCGGCGTGGGCGGCATTCCCCAGCGGCTGATGGACGCCTTTGCCGAGGGGCTGGGCGATTACGACAAGACCCACAAGATCCTCATTCTGACCACGCAGGTCACCTACGAGGGCAGCGACGTGGGCATTTATGAGGTGGGCAAGCGGGTCAAGAACCGCTTCCGCTTTCTGGAAGCCCACGATATGACCATTGAGGCCGTGGTCACCAAAGTGATGTGGCTGCTGGCTCAGAACTGCGAGAGCTTTGACCAGCTGCAGCAGCGGTTCTACCGGCAGATCAATTTTGACACGTTCTATCACTAAAGGTGATCTCCGGCATGGGGATCTTTACGGGAAAGATCAAGACAGCAAAAAGGACACGGCAGATGCCGTGCCCTTTTTCTCTGTCAGAACACCAGCTGTACCAGCAGCACATAGCACACCGTGCCGCCGGCAATGGAGACCAGGGTCTGGTGCTTCCATTTGTGCAGGGCAATGGTCACTGCAATGGCAATGGCCTCCGGAATGCCGTGGCTGCCTGCAAAGGGTGTAACGCTTTTCAGGCAGTAGATGATGAGCATCCCGAAGATGGCGGCGGGCAGCACCCGCCCCAGATACCGCACCACCTCGGGCGGCTGCTGGTCTTTGGAAGAAAAGATCAAAAAGGGCAGAAAGCGGGTGAGCATGGTGGCCGCCGTACACACCGCAATGGTCAGGCCCATCTGGACTGGGGTCATTCTGCCACCTCCTCATTCTGTTCCGGGGCAATGCCGTCGGCCTTTTCAATGGGTTTGCGCAGAGCCAGCAGCAGCACAAGGATGCAGGCCATGGAGGGCAGCAGAAAGCTGCCGGAACCAAAGATCACAAGGCACACCAGCGGCACGGCCAGCCCGATGATACCGCTGTAATGCTGCTTTTCCTTTTCCCACTGGTTGAGGAAGATGACCACGAACATGGCCGTCATCACAAAATCCACGCCTTCGGTGCTGAAAGGCAGCACCGAGCCCACCATGGCTCCCAGCCCGGCGCTGGCCACCCAGTAGAGCTGGTCCAGCAGGGTAATGAAGAACATGAACCAGCCCTTGTCCACCCCTTCCGGCGGCTGGGCCGAACAGGTGATGGAAAAGGTCTCATCGCTCATGGCATAAATCATGTAAAAACTGCGCAGACCGTAGCCCTTGTACCGTTCCAGCATGGCAAGGCCATAGAAAATGTGCCGTGCCTGGATCATCAGGGCCATCAGGAAGGCCGACAGCGGCGAAAAGGCCCCCAGCAAAAGGCTGGCCAGCACAAATTCCAGCGAGCCGCCATAGACCACCGTGCCCATGAGCATGGGCATCCAGACCGGCAGTCCAAGGCTCTGCACGTAAATGCCGTAGCCCATGCCCAGCACCAGATATCCTGCAAACACCGGCACGGTCTGGGGTGCGGCGGCTTTGAACGCCTGCCACACGCCGCCGGGCGCGGTTTGGTTCGATTTCACTTCATTCATATACACTAACCCCCTGGATTAGTAGTATAACAGATTCCGCCTGATTTGCAAGTGAAATCTTGCTCCGCCGGGCGGGGGACTGTTCAGAACCGCAGTACCCGGTCATTGTTCCGGGGCTTTGCCTGCGGGTGGGCATCGCCGGGGCGGGGATAGCCGAGCAGCAGCTGCATCACCGCATAATAATCGGTACGGATATCCCACTGCCGCAGGATCTCCTGCCCATAGGGGTCAGCAAAAGCCGTCCACCCCTGCCCAATGTAACAGCTGCCCACACCCAGCGCATCCGGCGCCAGCATCATGTTTTCGGCGGCAACGGCGCAGTCTTCTGCTGCAAAAAGAAAATCCTTCGGGGCAAACAGAGTGATGACCGTGGGGGCGTCGTAAAAGGCGTTGGTCAGTTTTTCGTCGTCCACGATGCTGGGTTGCTCACGGGAAACATAGCGCGTCGCGGTGGACATCCGAAAATGAGAGTTTGCCCGTTTGATCCTGCCCAGCCGCTCGTTGACTTCTTTGTTCTGGCTGACCGCAAAGATCACACCCTGCCGCCCGCCTGCGCTGGGCGCATACAGGCCAGCCTGCAAGATCTGCCGGAGGGCTTCTTCCTCGATCTGGCGCGCATCAAACCGCCGGATGGAGCGGCGGTGGAAAATCGTCTGCATCACTTCGTTCATCTTAAACGACCTCCTTCCAGCACTGTGGGTCCGCGGCGTAGAAATCGCCGGTCTTTCCGCTGGCAACTGCCGGACAGCCCCGGCAGAAGGCCAGCAGCTCGCACTTGGAGCATTTTGCAAAGCGGGTGTAGTCCCGGTACTGCTCCATCTGGCAGACCCACACATCGGCAAGCCGGTCTTCAAACACGTTGCCCACCTTGCTGTTCTGGACACGGCGGCAGGCGTACACATCACCTGTGGGCAGGATGGTCAGGTGACAGTTGCCGCAGTTGCAGCCGCCGTAGATCATCCCATCTTCCACGCCCTCCGGGATTTTGAAGTTGCCAGTTTCGTACTCGTACAGCGTCCAGAGATGGTCTTTTTTGTTGAAGTAGGTGGAACAGCCGGCGGCTTCGTATTCCCGGAACTTCTTGTCGCAATCGGCCAGCAGCTGGCGGTAGCGCAGCGGCTCAATGCCGGTGTCTTTTTCCTCGCTGGTGGGGCAGTAGCGGGCAAAGGCAAATACGTTTGCTCCTGCGGCCACTACCGCGTCAACAATGCCGGGAACTTCATCAATGTTCTTGCCGGAAACGGTGGTCATGACCACCGAACGGATGCCTGCCCGGTTGATGCAGCCGATTTTCTCCAGCGTGGTATCAAAGCTGCCCGGTTTGCGGAACCAGTCGTGTGTTTCGCGCAGGCCGTCGATGGAAAGCTGGTACTTCTCGCAGCCGTAGTTCTTCAGCCGCTGGCAGACGGCGTCGTTCAGG